>DAOVXU010000259.1 GCA_030635995.1 Arcobacter sp.
ACTCCCACCCCACTTTTTCGTAACTCTTCAAATAAACTAAGTGAAAAATTCCTCAATCCACTTTTTGTAGCAGTATAAAGTGCCGAAAATTTAGAGTGTTTAGTCGCTTCTACAGATGTGATATTTATAATATTCCCTTGAGTTTTCTTTAAACTTCTTAATAATAAATTAGATAAAACTATTGGAGCAGTTAAATTTATATCTATAATATGTTTTATATCTTTTAAACTTATCTCTTCATGTGGTTCAAATATCCCAACACCTGCACAATTTACAAGTAAGTCTATATCATTCATATCCAATATCTCTTTTACTTCAAATTCTAAAACATCTATATCTTCAAGCCGTGAATTAAGCCTAAAAATATGGTAACCATTTTCCTCTAACTCTTGACATATAGCAGATCCTATACCTGAACTATATCCTGTAACTATTGCTTTCAACTATCACCTCTTATAAATTCTAATTTAAATTTTGGAATATATTCCTCTTTATCTTGTAGTTTACACCAACCATATTTATCGCAATTTTCAATTTTTATAATATCATTTAGATATAAATATCTTATTATCTCTCCATTTTGAAAAGGTATTTTTCTTGTAGATACTTTTTGAACATTTATTTTAACAACTATCTTTTCAATACTTTTTGTAACTTTATTTTTATTTTCCAATTTTTGTATATATAATTTTAGTTTTTCATTTTCCAATTTTAGATTCGTAATATCTTTATTTTGGGTATTGTTAATTGGTAAAGAGATATCTTCTTTTATCACTAATCTATTTTTTATATTTTGTTTTAAAAGGTATTTAATGTCTTTTTTTAACTGTTCTATTTCACTACTATTATTAAATATATTCTTTTTTTCATTTTCAAGGTCATATGTTAAAGAGGTGATTCCCACTTTAAACATAAACATCTCTAAAGCATTTTTTGTTTTATTGTTATCATTTAGATTTGAAGCAGTAAGGGGATAAGTGAAAATAAAACTTATAAATAGTAATTGTCTTCTTATGCTCAAATTTATACCTTTAAACTTAATAAAGCTTTTTCAAGTAATTTTACACTACTTTCACTTTTTACAGCAATTCTAACATAACTACTATCCAAATAATCAAAATTTGTACAATCTCTCACCATAATATTATATTTTTTTAGATGATTTTGCAAAGTGGGGGTATCTATATTTTTTAATTTTCCAAGTAAAAAGTTTGCATCTGAGCTAAATATTTTTTCAAATAAATTAGACTTAACCATTACTTTTTTTAGTAAAAGATGATTTTTTATATTGATAGCTTTTGATGTTTTTGCAAATATCCTATCATCTAAAGCATCTTGCAAATAACAGCTATCAAAATGGCTAAGTTTCCACATCGGTTCATTTTCTCTTATCTTTTGAATATTCTCTTTTGAAGAGATTAAAGTTCCACATCTTACCCCCGCACAAGAGTAAAATTTTGTCATTGATTTTAAAATATATAGGTTTTTATATTTTGGTAAATATTTAGTAAAACTTGTGAAATTTGTAAAATCTAAAAAAGATTCATCTATTAAAACTGTACAATTTAACTTATCCCAAGCCTCTAAAAACTCCTCTATATTATAATGTTTTCCATCTGGTGTTGATGGGTTTACAAAAACAACCAAAGAATATTCTTTTACTGCTCGTGTGATATTTGTAAACCTATTTATAGTGTCACACTCATAATTATAAATCTTACAAGCTTTTTTATACTCTAAATATGCAGGGGAATATATAGTACAATGGTTAAGTTTAAGATGATTGAATAGAGTAAAAATAGCATTACTTCCACCATTAAAAAGCTCTATATTTTCAATATCTACTTTATATTTAAAAGCTATTTTTTTATATAATTTATCATATGTAGGGTATGAAGATATATCTAAAGA
>DAOVXU010000232.1 GCA_030635995.1 Arcobacter sp.
CTCCTAATTCATCAAAAATTACTAAATTTTTTTCTGAAAAACAACCCGTAAATACAAATATTGTTAATATTGTAAAAATTATATTTTTATACATCATTATTCTCCTGCTTCTTGACTAAATTCTATTGTTGATGGAGCAAAACCATAATCTTCAGTGAATGTAATTTGTTCCAAATTCATCGTTTTATGATATCTTATAGTTTCACTTTTTAGAGGATAAATTTTAGGAAAAGTTGCTACTTTTTCATAATTTATCTCCACTATAAGATTATCTAAAGGTGTATCTCCAAAATTTTCCACAGTTATATCTATATAAGTACTTGTTTGATTTAGTACTACAAATGGTATTGGTGGATTTAATAGTTTAATTTTTCGTATTAGTCTTTTTAGTTCATATATGTGTTCTTCTATAATTTTATAGTAAGTTCTTTTTGGTGTTTGTGCGCTTTCTCTTATATATCCAGGGATAAAAGGAAGTTCAATAACTTGATTTTCTTTTAAACTATTATTATAAACATCTTTTGCTTTTATAGCTTCTTCATATGCCTCTTTATGTTTCTTTTCATACATAAGCTTCATCGCTTTTTTATAATGATTGTATGCTATATGGTTTGTAAACATCTTTTCAAATTGTGTATATGTTTTATTATCAACCTTTTGTGTTTGAATATTATTTGTATTATTAGAATCATCTGCTAATATGGAAGAGTTTTGATCTACAGAGGGAGTTGTATTATAATGCAATTTATGATTTTCTTTTGCTTTATCTTCTCTTATATATCCAAGTTGCCCATCTTCTCTCATAACTTCATAACAAATACCACCATTAAATTTACAATTATTAGTTTTTGCAACTTCTAATTTATCTCCAGATTTTGCTGAAAACACAACCTTTTGATTGAAATAAAAATCCTCATCTGAGAGTAGTTCTATATATTCTATATCTTGATTTTGTCTATTGTCTTCTGGTTGTATCTCATTTTTACTACTACACCCACTTACTATTAAAATAGCTAAGATTAAAGTTAATATTTTTATATTTTTCATATTATTTTCCTAAAATGCAAATGATATATCAGCATGGATACTATTTTCTTGAATATATACATCATTAGTACCATCCAATACCTCTTTTTGTAAAGCTGCAATAGCAATATTTGTACTCCATGCTGCAAACTCAAGACCAAAACTTATTGTAGAGTTTTCTTTTAGATTAACTTTAGTTGTATATTCACTTTGACTCATCCCAAGTGCTACACTAAAACCATCAAATATCATCCATTTCAATCCAAGAGCTGTAGTATCTAAAGTATCATCTAAATGATGCCAAGATTGAGATGTGATATCATATGTAACTAAAGCTGTAGTTGTAAAAACATTAGTTTCAAATCCAAAACCAATTCTTTGTACAAGTGGTGACACTCTATATATATTTTCACCTTCAAATTTACTAATACCTTGACCTTTTTTAGAAAAACCAAAATAAAATGCATAAAAATCATCTATCCCTACAAAACTTTTTTGCCATTGTAGTCCAACAGTTTGATAATCACCTGTACCAAAATCTTTATAATTCTCAACAGATGTTGCATCTATTACATAATTGAAACCAAGTGAAAAAAGTCCATAATTTGTTTCAAATCCATAAGCTAAACCTAAAGCATTGTGTATATTTGCTTTTGACTCTACTAATAAGTATTTATAAAAAATACCAATAGCTAGATTGTCACTAGCTACTACCTCACTAGTTTTAGCTAACGAACTATCTTCTTCAGTAGCACCAGTAGAATTCTTATGCTCTAATTGACCTGTTCGTAAATATAATCCTAAAGCATAGTTTGTAGACAACCCAGCAGGATTTGTAAATAAAGCACTATAACCTTTACTTGTTGCTGTAGTTGCACCAGAAAGCATCGCATCTTTTGCATTACTATAGCCTATGTTTATCCAGGCATTTTCAAGTAACACACGATCATCAGCTGAATATAAAGAACTACTTAATATACTAATTGATAGTAAACTTTTCAGCAATAACTTTTTAAAATTATTATTTTTATAAATCAAAATTTCTTTTCTGTTTTCTTTATTGAATTGTGTCATCTGTCACCTCTGTGTTGATCTCTTTTGTAGTTGTATCTTCATTTGTTACATCAGTAACTTCTTCTTTAGGTTCTTCTTCAACTACCTCTTCTTTAGCTACTTCTTTATTTGTAACTTCTGGAAGTTTTTCCTCGTTCCCAAGCTCCTGCTTGGTAACGCTTTCTTCTGATTCAACTGGAAGTTTTTTTGTACTTCCTATACCAACTTTTTCTAACATTTTTGCAAAAAATCCAACCTCTTCTTTATCTTCTATTTTTGAATCTTCTCCATTATCTACAATTTCCTCTTGAGTATTCTCATCTTTTAGTTCTAACTCTTCTTCTGACAATTTCAATTTACCATCTTTATAATTTTTAATTAA
>DAOVXU010000228.1 GCA_030635995.1 Arcobacter sp.
GTAGATTATTTGATAGTGGTGAGAATATTGCAAATATCTTAGTAAACTTAAAAAGGGAAGATCAAAGAGATGAAAACTCCATATTTGCAGTTCATAGACTAAGACCCATTATTCAAAATAGTTGTAAAATGCATAATGTAAATATAAAAATTATAGAATCTCCAGCAGGACCGCCTGTACAAGCATCTATAGTTTTAGAAATTACAAGTGATATTGATCATAAAAAGTTGGAAAACTTTGCTTATGATTTGAAAAAGATATTTTTAACTACGCCTAGTTTAGTTGATATGGATATTATAGGTGATGAAAGTTTTACAAAGTTTGGAATAGTTTTAAATGAAAATAAAATTATTAATTCAAATATACAGCTTGACCAAGTAAAAAAGATATTGTATCTTGCATTTGAAGGGATGGATATAGCATTTAGCAATGATGCTAATTCTCAAAATCAACTCTCTATTCATCTAGTTTTGAGTAAAGAAACAAAAACATTTTCGAGTAATACAAAAGATGATATATTAAATAAATTATCAGCTTTAAAACTTATGAATCCTCAAGGGATGATGATACCTTTAGGAGAATTAGTAGATGTTCAAGAACAGATAAATGAACATAAAATAGTTTCTAAAAATCTTTCACCTATGGTAAGTATAGTTGCTCAAACAGATATGGAAAGTCAACTATACCCTTTACTTGATATAAGAACAAAGATAATAGAGCAATATTCGAATGATTATGAAATTGAAGAAGTTACAATGTTTGATTTAAAATTAACACATAAAGATACACAAGAGGTATTTAATCTACATTGGGATGGGGAGCAAAAACTTTCCATTGATACTATTGTAGATTTAAGTATTGCTTTAGGTGTTGCCATTGTTTTTATATATTTTATGATGGTTGTATATTATAAAAACTTCTCTATTGCAGGGGCTATTATATTAGCTAGTTTTATAGCTATTGCAGGTGTTATTTATGCTCATTGGATATATGATTTATTTACACCATCAACTTTTTATATGACAGGAACTTCACTTATAGGATTTATAGCTTTAATAGGGATTAATTCTAGAAATTCACTTTTAATTATAGATTTTGTTCAACAGTTAATTGAGGAAAAACATCTAAGTGTTGAAAAAGCAATTGCAGTTTCAGTACAAACAAGAGCAAAACCAATTTTACTTACAGTATTAGCAATTATATTTGCTAGTGCATTATTGGCTACTGATCCTGTATTTGGTGGATTGGGTATTGCACTTATTGGTGGTACATTGGCAGCTTATTTGGTATCTTTATTTATAGTGCCAGTTATTATTCAAAAGCCTTTAAATAGATTGTATAGTTTAAACACTACAATCAATTAAGTTAGGAAATATTTATGGCAAAAATTGTAAATAAAAATAAAAAAAGAGATGAAATAGCATCTAGTTGTATTAATTTATTTATTGAAAAAGGTTTTAATAAACCTACGATTAGTGAAATTGCATTAAATGCAAAGATAGGTAAAGGAACTATTTATAGTTATTTTAAAAATAAGGAAGATATTATTTTTGCTATTATTGAAATTGAACAAAATAATTATGACAAAGAGGTATTATCTAGTATTTCACAAACTCAATCAATAAAAGAAAAAATATGTTCTTTATTTAGCTTATGTATTGATCAAGATAAAGAAGCTATAAAAAGAAGAAAAATGTATATAGAGTTTATCTCTATATGTTTAAGTACACCATCTATTGAGATGATACAGTTTCAAGAAAATATAAAAGTTAAATATACTAATTGGCTTAGAGATATATTTAAGCAGGGTATAAAAGAAAAAAAAATAAAATTAGAATCATTGGAGCTTGTAGATGGTTTATTTGCAACAGCAGAAGGTGTATTGATGTTTCCTTATATAGAAAACTATTCTGGAGTAGATATACTCAAATCACATATATATTCGTTATTTAAATTAATAGAAATTGGAGATAAAGAAAGAGAAAAATATAAAGGAGGTACACTATAGATACAATTATGGCGGAAAGAAATAAAAGGTTAGAAATATAAATTAAAATAAAAGGAAAGAAAATGTCAAAATTAAAATTAGAAGAATTAGTAGAAGATTTAAAGTTAGCTAAAGAGGCAAATAATTTAACAGTATCAAATATTGGTAAAATAGTAAGTGAGGCTACTACTAATATTGTTAAAGAGTTGAAATTTGATAAAGAGATGACAAGTGATATTGTAAGTGATGTTGTTAATAATGCAACAACAACTTTAAAAGAGTTGGGTGAAGATACAGCTGATAATATAAAAGCTAGTAGTGATGCTGCATTGAATGGTGTTCAAAATGCTTTAAAAACAGAGATGGAGAGTAAATCAAAAAAACTTACAGAAGTTTTTAATAAAATTAAAAATGATAAAAGTGTTACAGATTTAGGAGAAATATTGGATGATTCGGAATTAAGTCAAATAACAAAAGCGATAATGGGTGAAATAGAGAAAATCGCAAAAA
>DAOVXU010000069.1 GCA_030635995.1 Arcobacter sp.
GAAGCAGGTAAAATACCTTTTGAAACATTTGCAAATAGAATTAGTGGACATACTATCACTTTTATATTATCTATGATTGGATATGTTTGGTTATCTTATAAGCATAGAATTATGTTGCTTGGTTTACCGATGATTGGATTAGGATTTTTAGCATATAGTGGAGGGCTAAGATTTACAATATATGCTGTACCTATACTTGCTTTTGGTATTGGATTTCTTATAGTTGAATTTTCTAATATCTTAAAAAATAATATTGCTAAATATAGTTTAATGACTGTTTTAACTATAGTTGTTTTATTGCCAAATATTCAACATGCTATAGACTATAAAATACCTACAGTATTTACTAAAGATGAGGTAAAAGTTTTAGATAAATTACATAAAATTGTATCAAGGGAAGATTATGTTGTTGGATGGTGGGATTATGGTTATCCTATTCGATATTATGCTGATGTAAAAACTTTAAGTGATGGTGGTAAGCATAGTGGTAGTGTGAATTTCCCTACCTCTTTTATATTAACTCATCCGCAAATAGAAGCTTCTAAGATGCTAAGGTTGGATGTCGAATATACGGAGCAAGCTTTTGAAATAGCTAAATTAAATGAAGATAAAAATGAAACTGATCAAGTTAAGAAAATAAATAATATTGGTCAAATGACATTAGATTATGGATATAAAGATACAAATAATTTTTTAACTTCACTTCAAACTGATATAAAACTTCCTAATAAAACTAGAGATATATATCTTTATCTTCCAAATAGGATGATGAATATATATCCTACTGTTACATTATTTTCAAATATAGATTTAATGACTGGTATAAAAGGGAAACAACCATTTTTTTATAAGTCTACTAATTTTAAAGAGACTAAAGATTTTATTGATTTAGGTAGAAATATTAAGATTTATAAAAAAACGGGAAAATTACAAGTTGGAAATCAAAAAACTGATATAAATAAATTTGCTAAGACTTTTTATGATAATAAAGGTAAATTAAATAAACAAATTCAAACTGTCAATTTAAGGTCAAATTTAAATGTAATATTTATGAGCAATTACAAACAATTTTTAGTAGTAGATAACAATACTTATAATTCACTTTATTTTCAATTATTTGTATTAGAAAATATTGATAAGAATCTTTTTGAACCAACGATTTTAACACCACTTGCAAAAGTATATAAGTTGAAAATTTAATATTATAGATGAAAATATTACAAATTAAAATAATCATATCTCTTGTACTATTTTTATCGGTAGTATCTTTTGCATCTAAACCTGAACTTTTATTGTTAAAAACTTATAAAGATCAAAATATTAGTGGTTGGGTGATGAGTGAAAAACTTGATGGGATAAGAGCATATTGGGATGGTGAAAATCTTCTTACTAGAAATGGAAAAATTATCTATGCTCCAAAGTGGTTTACAAAAGATTATCCAAATTTTGAAATTGATGGTGAATTGTGGACTAAAAGAGGTAACTTTGAAAACATCTCTTCAATAGTAAGAGATAAGATACCTAGTGAAGATTGGAAGCAGATAAAACACTATATATTTGAAGGGCCAAATGCTAAAGGTGGATTGTCTGAAAGATTACAAAAAGTACAAGTTTTAAATCATAAATATATAAAAGTTATAAAACAAATTAAAATAAAAGATAAAAATCATTTAAAATCTTTTTTAGAAGAGATAGAGTCTAAAAATGGTGAAGGTGTAGTTGTACGAGATCCTTCAAAGTTATATATATCAAAAAGAACATCTAGTGCTTTAAAAGTAAAAAGTTTTAAAGATACAGAATGTGAAGTTATAGGATATACAAAAGGCAAAGGAAAAGTTACAGGATTGATAGGTGCTATTAAATGTAAACTTGAAAATGGTATAATGTTTAAAATAGGAAGTGGCTTTAGTATAGAAGAGAGGAAAAGTCCTCCTAAAATAGGGGATATTGTTACTTTTAAATATAAAGAGTACACAAAATATAGGAAACCTAGATTTCCAATATATCTTCGAATTAGATATAAAAAAGAAAAGAGAGATATATTTAAATGATTTTAACGAAACAACTATTAAACTTCTTGGTAATAATAATACTTACAACTATAACATTTTGGTGGACATTTTTTATATTTCATATGCCATTTGATATTACCCTAGTAGTTAGTGTATTGATTTTAAGAATGATGGCATCATTCTTAATTTTTAAAGATTATTCAATGTCTTGGAGTAAATCTACGCAAAAGACTTTTTTACTTAAAAGTATAGTTTATATAGTACCTTTTATATTTTATGGAATTTATTATTATGGTATATTTAGTTTTTCATTTTTAGTGTCCGAGTTATATATGTATCTTTTTTCTATTAATTTTTTGATGTATGGTTACAGTTATATTATCAACAGAAGTAGAATAGATAAAACAAAAAATGTAGTTATTTATGGAGCGGGAAGAGCTGGTATAAAACTTGAATCAGAGTTTGTAAATTCAGAATATAAAGTAAGATATTTTTCTGATGACGATAAGATACTGCAAGGTAGGAGTATAGATGGCGTAAGGATACTATCATCTGATAACTTAAAAGAAGTTATAGGTATAAATAATAAATATAATCTACTAGTAATAGCAATACCTAGTGCTAAAAAAGAAGAAATAAATAAAGTATATGACAACTTAAATAAATATTTTGATGAAATTAAAGTACTTCCATCGATAGATAATATATTACAAAATAAAGATTTTTCTAAGCAATTAAAAGATATATCTGTGGAAGATTTACTAGCTCGCCATCCTGCTGATTTAGATAAAAATAAAATATTAACATTTGTAAAAGATAAAATAGTTTTGATTACAGGGGCTGGTGGGAGTATTGGAAGTGAACTTGTAAGGCAATGTGTTTTGTTTGAAGCTAAGCAGATAATTGTTCTTGATCATAGTGAATTTAATTTATATCAAATAGAGCAAGAGATTTTAGGAATGCAAGGTAAAGGATTTGTGATAAATATAGTTCCTATTATGCAAAATGTAGTAAATATAGAAGATTTAAATAATACATTTAAAAAATATACTCCAGATATAGTAATACATGCAGCGGCTTATAAGCATGTACCTTTAGTTGAAGCAAATATTAGTGAAGCTATTAAGAATAATGTAATAGGTACTAAAAATATTATAGATATATCTATAAAATATAAAATTCAAAAAGTAGTTTTAATATCGACAGATAAAGCAGTTCGACCTACAAATGTAATGGGTACAACAAAAAGAATATGTGAGTTATATGCACAAAATTCAAATGGGGTAGGGACTGATATAGTTGTTGTTAGATTTGGAAATGTACTTGGAAGTAGTGGTAGTGTTATCCCAAAATTTAAAGGCCAAATTGAAAAAGGTCAAAAGATAACTGTAACACATCGAGATATTACCAGATATTTTATGCTGATTCCTGAAGCTTGTGAACTTGTACTTCAAGCTGGTGCTATTGGAACAGGTGGAGAGATATTTATACTTGATATGGGTGAGCCTATAAAAATAGTTGATTTAGCTAAAAAGATGATAGAACTTAGTGGAAAAAATGATATTGGTATTGAATTTAGTGGACTTAGACCGGGGGAAAAACTTTATGAAGAGTTACTTATAGATGATTCTGATTGTAGTACAGATTATAAGTCTATAACAGTTGCAAAACCTACACCTTATGATTTAGTAAAATTAAATAAAGATATTGAGGTATTATTAAATTGTGATGATAAATTGGAACAATTAAAGAAAATAGTTCCAGAATTTAATCATCAATTAAATTTATAATATCTTTAAACACTAAACATAAGTTGAGATAAAAAGATAATAATAACTACAAGTAAAAATGGGAAAATATGACTTTTAAATACTAAAGGTTGTATCCCAAAGAATACTTGTGATACACCTCTTAAACCTAGCCATCCGCCTAAAAATGCTTTTAATGATAAAACAATTTGAAAGTTTGACAGACCATTTTCACCTATAACACCAAAATTTACAGTTATTAAATATATACCAGATACAACTGCAACTATTAAAGCTTTTGGTACAACTTTTCTAACATACTGCATAAAGTATTCTCGTACTTTTTTATGTTCATCTTCACTTATACTATTTTTAATTTTTGATAAAAAAAGATTATCTGTGATTAAAAATCCTCCATATATAAATACTGAAAATATATGGATTAATTTAACTACTAAATATATCATTACATCTCACATAGAGATTTATCTCTACAATTTAACATTGTTGTAGAGTTTGTTAGATATTCATCCACTTCTCTTGCACATTCACGACCCTCATAAATAGCCCAAACTACAAGTGATTGACCTCTTCGACAATCTCCTGCACTAAATAATCCTTTAATAGAAGTTTTGTATCCAGTAGTTTTAATATTACTTCTTTCATCAGTTTCAAGTTCTAGTTCTTTTATAACATCATCTTGCAATGGTCCTAAAAATCCCATAGCAAGCATAATTAAATCTGCTTTTAGTACAAAATCACTACCAGAAATCTCATTGAATCCTCTACCTTCCCATTCAATTCTAACACAGTTGATACCTGTAACATTGTTATTTTCATCTTTTATAAATGATTTTGAAAGGATATTATAATCAAGGGTACAACCTTCAGCTTGTGAAGTTGACATTTTAAAAACTCTTGGATATGTTGGCCAAGGCATATCTTCTGTTCTTTCATCTGGAGCTTTTGGCATTAACTCAATTTGAGTTACACTTTTTGCTCCTTGACGAATTGAATTACCAACACAATCACTTCCAGTATCTCCCCCACCAATAACAACTACATTTTTTCCAGTTGCTAAGATGTCATTTTTAAAAGTTTCACCCTCAACTCTACCATTTGCTTGAGCTAAAAATTCCATAGCAAAATGGATATTATTTGCATCTCTATTTTCAATTGGTAGATCTCGTGGAGCTCCAGCTCCTGTAGTTATGATTACAGCATCATTTGTTTCTTGTAAATCAGCAATTTCAATATCCACACCAATATTTGCATCAGTTATAAATTTAACTCCCTCTTGGCTCATCAAATCTACTCTTCGTTGAACTACATCTTTTTTATCAAGTTTAAAATTTGGTATTCCATATCTTACAAGTCCACCAATTCTTTGTTCTTTTTCATAAACTGTTATATTATGTCCAGCTTTATTTAGTTGATTTGCAGTAGCAAGACCAGCAGGACCAGAACCAATAATAGCTACATTTTTACCTGTTTGTCTTTTAGGAACTTGTGCTTTCATCCAACCTTTTCTATATGCTTTTTCTATAATTTCATATTCAATATTTTTAACACCTACAGCAGTTTCATTCATACCTAATACACAAGCAGTTTCACAAATAGCTGGACATACACGACCAGTAAATTCTGGAAAGTTATTTGTACTCATTAAAGTTCTAAATGCACTTTCCCATTTTCCTCTATAGACTTGGTCATTAAATTGAGGTATTAAATTTCCTATTGGACAACCATAATTACTATGACAAAATGGTACTCCACAATCCATACATCTTGCTGCTTGGTCTTGTGCTTGTGCTTTTGTAAGTGGAGTTGTAAATTCATTATAATGTTTAATTCGCTCTTTTACTGGTGCTAGCGTAAAGTTTTGTCTATCAAATTCTTTAAATCCTGTTATTTTTCCCATCTTACACCTCCTCTTTTTTTGCAGATTGTTCGCTTAAAACTCTTTTATAATCTCTTGGAAATACTACTATAAATTTATCTTTTTCATTTTCCCAATTTTCTAAAATTACTTTTGCCTCTTTAGAGTTTGTATATTTTACATAATCTTCAATCATAGTTTTAACTTCATTTTCCATCTGGTTAGTTTCAATTTTATCTAAATCAACCATCTCTGTATTTATTCTTTGAGATAAGTTATTCTCTTTATCATAAATATAAGCAATACCACCACTCATACCAGCACCAAAGTTTTTACCAATCTCACCTAAGATCACAACTCGACCACCTGTCATATACTCACAACCGTGATCTCCAATACTCCCAACTACAACTTTAGCTCCACTATTTCTTACACAAAATCTCTCACCTGCTTGACCATAGATATATGATGTTCCGCTTGTCGCTCCATAAAATGCAACATTACCAAGAATAGTTGTCGAGTTTGCATCATAAGTAGCATTTGAAGGTGGATATAAAATAAGTTTACCTCCACAAAGACCTTTTCCAAAGTAATCGTTTGCATCACCCTCTATCTCAAAAGTGATACCACTATTTACAAATGCTCCAAAACTTTGACCACCAGTTCCTTTTGCTACAAAATGAATTGTATCTTCAGGAAGACCATCTTCTGCATGGATTTTTGTCATAGTTGAACTTAGCATTGTTCCTACAGTTCTATGGATATTGCTTAGTTTTATCTCTGTTTTAATAGGTATTTTAGTATCAATTGCATTTTGCATAATTTTAATCAATTCATTATCAAGTGCACCATCTATTCCATGATCTTGACTCATAGTATTATATGCTGTATCTGCACTTCTTACATGCATTTTATGTAAAAGTTTATCAAGTTGTAGATGTTTAGCTTTCCAATGTTGCACACCCTCTTTAGATTTAAGCTTATCAACTCGTCCAACCATCTCATCAATAGTTTTAAATCCAAGTTCAGCCATCACTTCTCTTAAATCTTGTGCTAAAAATTTTACAAAATTGACAACATGTTGAACTTTTCCTTTATATTTAGCTCTTAAATCTTTATCTTGTGTAGCAATTCCTACAGGACAAGTATTTAGATGACATTTTCTCATCATAATACAACCCTCTACAACTAAAGCACTTGTAGCAATTCCCCACTCTTCAGCACCAAGTAAAGTTGCAATGGCAATATCTCGTCCAGTTCTTAGTTGACCATCAGTTTGAAGAACTATTCTCCCTCTTAAACCATTTTTGATTAGAGTTTGATGAGTTTCTGCAAGTCCTAATTCCCAAGGAAGTCCAGCATGTTTAATTGATGTTTGTGGAGAAGCTCCTGTCCCACCATCAAATCCAGAAATAAGTATAACATCAGAAAATGCTTTTGCAACACCAGCAGCAATCGTACCAACACCAACTTCAGAAACTAATTTAGTATTTATTCGAGCATTTTTATTTGCATTTTTAAGGTCATGAATCAATTGTTTTAAATCTTCAATAGAATAAATATCATGATGTGGAGGTGGTGAGATAAGTCCAACACCTGGAGTTGAGTGTCTTGTAGCTCCAATAACTTTATCTACTTTATGACCAGGTAACTGTCCACCTTCACCTGGTTTTGCACCTTGTGCTAGTTTGATTTGAATCTCTTCCGCATTTATAAGATAATTTGCAGTTACTCCAAATCTTCCTGATGCAACTTGCTTAATCTTAGAGTTTTTATCAGTTCCAAATCGTTCACTATTTTCTCCACCTTCTCCAGTGTTTGATTTTGCACCAATACTATTCATAGCCATTGCTAAAGTTTCATGAGCTTCTTTTGAAATAGATCCATAACTCATAGCTCCAGTTGCAAATCTTTTTATAATATTTTCAACAGGTTCAACTTCATCTATAGATATAGGTTTTTGCTTTGTAAAATCAAGTAAACTTCTTAATGTTACAAAATCTTCTTGTGGTTCATCTATAATTTTAGTGTATTGTTTAAATGTATTATAATCATCTTTTTTAGTTGATTGTTGAAGTAAAAATATAGTTTCAGGTGAGAAAAGATGATTTTCCCCTCTTTGTCTATAAGCATATTGCCCACCTACACCTAAATCATTTGCTTCAATGATTTGTTTAGGATATGCAATAGAATGGCAAAGTTTTGTTTCAGTTTCAATTGTATCTATATCAATACCACCAAGCCGTGACGGTGTTCCTTTAAAGTATTTATCTACTAACTCATCACCTAAACCAACAGCTTCAAATATTTGAGCTCCTGTATATGATCTTATAGTTGAGATACCCATTTTAGACATAATCTTATAGATACCTTTTTTAATAGC
>DAOVXU010000100.1 GCA_030635995.1 Arcobacter sp.
AAACTTTTTTAGTGCCGTATAATTTGAAACCATAGAGTCAACAAGCCCAGAACTAACACCCCAAAAAAGAGCAGGTTCACCCAATCTTTTTATATCTATATCAGATTCACAATCAGGTTGAGCAATAATCCCAACTTTAAAACCATTTTGCATCAAAAGTTGCCCAACTATCGCCATACCACTATAAGGTGTATCGATATAAGTATCTCCACTTACTAAAATAATATCAAGCTGTTCCCAACCTAACTTTTCACACTCTTTTTTAGTTGTAGGTATAAACATAATTTATTTTGAAATCACTTTATTACGACCACTCTCTTTAGCTTCATACATAGCTTCATCTGCTCGCTGTGTTATTGTATTTTCATTATCATATTCATGAAATTGTGTTACCCCAAAACTTGCTGTAATTTTATCCACACCCTCAATATCTATATTAGATATTATTTTTCTTAAATTTTGTGCAAGCAGTTCCGCTTTTTCTAAAGCTGTTTCAGGTAAAAGTACTATAAACTCTTCACCACCCCATCTAGCAAATACATCACTTATTCGAACATTTTTATTAATATTAGAAGAGATACTAACTAATATTTCATCACCTTTTATATGCCCATAATTATCATTAAACTTTTTAAAATGATCAATATCTAATAATATAACAGAAAAAGTAGATTGATACCTTTTCACTTTATCAAGAGCAATTTTTATTGCATCCAAGTAATATGCTCTATTATATATTTGTGTTAAAGCATCATGGGTTGCATTAAAATAATATTTTTGAGATTGAAGTTTTATCTCTGTAATATCTGTAAATGTCACTACATAATTTTCATTATCACTACTTAATTTATTTAATTGAATTGTAAATACTTTTGGTTCTATTGTTTTAGATTCAATAATTGATACAACTCTATCTTTTTCATTTCGTTCTAATATATCTTCTATCCAATTTATCCCATCAGCTAATGAATAAAAATCATCATGAGTAATAAATGTATCACTTAAACAACCATACTTATTTGTAAATTGTTGAACATCTACTACATTAAAAAAATTAAAAAAACTTTTATTTGTAGATACAATTGTTCTACCATTTGTTACCATAACTATATTATTTTGTTGATCGATAACACCTTGCAAAATATTAAGTTCTTTTTCTAGTTCAATACTTTTTTTATTTGCATCGATAACTGCATATTCAAACTCTGAAATATCCTTTAAAATCAATAATATTGTCTCTTTATCATTAACTAAATGATATGAACAAATAACTTCAAAATACATACCATTTGATTCTATTTTGAATCTTTCACAATTCTCATAATCTTTTATTTGTTTATAAATTTTAAACCAAGATTTTGCATCAAATATAGTAAAAATACTTTTATCTAAACATTTACCAAAATTTTCAATTGCTTTATCATTCATCCATTGAATTATTTGTTCATTATTATCTTCATAAATTTCTAAAATAGATTCACCAATATAATTTAAAGTTTGTTTAATATTTTTTAACTTATTTTCTAAAATATGACCATAACTACCTTTTAAATTATGTGTAATATCTCTTATACTTAATGTTGAGATTGGTTCATCTGTTTTATCATCTAATACTAAAATTTGATTGATTCTTTCTGCCGACATTAAATTAATAACATCTTTTACAACTTCATTTGATTTAACACAAATAATAGGGGAACTCATCGCCTCTTTGATTGGTAAAGTTTTATCTATTTTACTATTTGCTATATATACTGCATCTTTTTGAGTTAAGATACCTATTGGTTTTAAATTCTCATCTATTGCAATAATTGAACCAATATTTTTATATTGCATTATTTTAAATGCTTTGTCTATAGAATCATCTTGATTTAGTGTTATAATTTCGTGACTATTTTGTATAAATCCAGATATCAATAAATTTGTTCGAAAAGAATCCTCTTCTAAACTTTTTATCAATTTATCTTGAGTAACTACACCTAAAAAATGTCCAGAATCATCAACAACAACTAATCTTTTAATATTATTATCAATTAATAAATTTATAGAATACTCTATACTTCTTCTTGAATTCACAGAAATAATACTATTAAATTTAAAAACATCAGTAACAATAGCAGTCAGATTTTGTGAACTATTTACTATATCTAAAATATCTTTTTGTGTAATTATACCTATAGGAAAGTTATCATCTATAACTACTACAACCCCTTGATGATTGTTATACATTACATCTATTGCAACCTCAAGTGAAGCAGTTTTGCATATTGAAACCTGCTGATCTATTAAAATATCTTTTAAAAGTATCATCATTTATCCTTTAGGTATAGTTTTTCTAGATTTATTTCAACCTAGATATTTTTCATCTCTGTTCTTACTCTTATACTTAACTCTTTAAGTTGTTCATTATCCACCGGACTTGGAGCAGAAGTAAGTATACACTGAGCTTTTTGAGTTTTAGGAAATGCAATAACATCTCTAATAGAATCAGTTCCTGCTAAAAGCATAATAAGTCTATCAAAACCTAATGCAAATCCACCATGAGGAGGTGCACCAAATTCTAAAGCATCAAGTAAGAAACCAAATTTTTCTCTTTGTTCAACCTCTTCTATATTCATAAGTTCAAATATTTTAGCTTGTATATCAGACTTATGAATTCTTATAGATCCACCACCTAACTCTGTACCATTTAATACAATATCATAAGCAATAGACTCAACATCTTCTAAATCTTCAATATTATCTAAATCACATTTATTTAAGTTTGGCATAGTAAAGGGGTGGTGTAAAGCTTTTGTTTTCCCATCTTCTGTTTCAAACATAGGAAAATCAACAACCCATAAGAATTCAAAAGTCCCTTCTGGTATTAAATTCATTTGTTCTGCAAGTTCAATTCTAAGTCTTCCCATATAGTCAAGTACTAGTTTTTTAGGACCTGCCCCAAAGAATATAATATCTCCAACTTCCATCTCACATCTTGAAACTAACTCTTCAAGTTTTTCAGGTGTTGATTCAAAGAATTTATTTAATGGACCTTTAAGACCATCCTCTTTCATTTGGAAGTATCCCAGACCACTAGCTCCAAATTTTCTTACAAATTCTTCAAAACCTTTCATTTGTCTTTTAGAGAAAACATTATCTCCATTTGGTACTTTAAGTGCTTTGATTCTATTTTTCTTTTTATCTTTTGCAATATTAGAAAAAATATCTAATGTACAGAAATCAAATATATCAGAAACCTCTACCATCTTTAAGTCATATCTCATATCTGGCTTATCAGAACCATAATTTTCCATAGCATCATTATAAGTCATTCTTG
The DNA here is from genome assembly GCA_030635995.1 of Arcobacter sp. Lineage (GTDB taxonomy): Bacteria > Campylobacterota > Campylobacteria > Campylobacterales > Arcobacteraceae > CAIJNA01. The sequence continues at coordinate 3,320 of DAOVXU010000100.1, forward strand.
CAAATTTTGTAGGAATATCATGTCCAACAGCCTTAAACACATCACTAATAACTTTTTCAGCTACTTTGATCACATCCTCTTGGTCACAAAAAGACATCTCAACATCTATTTGAGTAAATTCAGGTTGTCTATCAGCTCTTAAATCTTCATCTCTAAAACATTTTGCTATTTGGTAATATTTATCAAATCCAGATACCATTAGAAGTTGTTTAAATAGTTGAGGAGATTGAGGAAGTGCATAAAACTCCCCACCATGAACTCTTGATGGCACTAAATAATCTCTAGCACCCTCTGGAGTTGATTTTGTTAAAATTGGTGTTTCAACATCTAAAAAACCTAACTCATCAAGTGTATTTCTTACAGTTATTCCAACTTTACTTCTTAATTGAAAAATATTAGCAGATTTTTGACTTCTTAGTTCTAAAAATCTATTTCTTAGTTTTATCTCTTCATTTACTTTCTCATCATTTAGATCAAAAGGCATAGGTTTACTTCTATTTTCAATGATTAAGTTATCAAGAACAATTTCAATTTTACCAGTGATTAATTTTGGATTCTCAAGACCCTCTCCTCTAGCTCTTACTTTTCCAGTAGCTATTAAAACAAACTCATCTCTACATTTTTCAGCTACTTCCCAAGCTTCTTTATTATCTTCAGGGTCACATACAAGTTGAACAATTCCACCTTTATCTCTTAAATCTATAAAAATAAGACCACCATGATCTCTTCTAGAATTTACCCAACCTGCAACTGTAACTACTTCCCCAATATTTTCTTCTGTAACTTTTGTACAATAATGTGTTCTCAAACTATTCTCCACTTTTTAGTATAATATATCGCGATTATAACTAAAATCAACTAAAAAGTTAATTTTAGTTTTGCTATAATTATAATATGAAAAAAATTATTTTATTACTCTTTACAACTATACTCTTGAATGCTATTGAAAATAAAATAGGATATCCTTTACATGATATAGATGTAAAGGAAAAAACATCAGTAGAATCTAAAGTTATACTGCAAAAAAAATTTCAGGAACAAATCACTATTTTATCTTTAGAATTTGATGAAAATAATGAATATTGGTATAAAACAAAATATGGTTTTGTATATGGTAAAGCTGTCACCACTGATGTAAGATATGTTAATGCTGATCTTCTACATATTAGAACTAAACCATCACTACAAGGGATTGAAATAAGTTATTTTTTAGAAGGAGATAAAGTTATAGTGATCCAAAAAATGAAAGCAAGTGATGGGTATAATTGGGTATATACAACTGAAGGTTTTGTTGCTTCAAATTATCTTACACCATCTTTAGTTCAAGAGATTATTTATCCAACTAAAAAAATTGAAATTATAAAATTTAGAGAAAAACCAAACAAGAAGTCTAAAGTTATCAAATCTATAAAAAGAATAAAAGTTAAATTTATTGTTCAAAAAGCTAAGATTATTGATCTTTCTAAATCTAAAAAAGAGATAAAAAAAGAACAAAAAATTGCTGTAATTAAACAGAAAAAAACAAAAGAAATTATAATTATTAGAAAAAAGATTCAAAAAATTAAAGAAATTCAGAAAGCTCAAGAAATTGAAGAAATTGAAGAAGCTCAAGAAATTGAAGAAATTGAAGAATTCAAAATAAAAAGTACCCTTAATTCAATCAAATACAACATATCTAAAACTACAAATAATTACAATCAAACTCAACAAATAGGGAAAAAATTATCAAAAGATGGGATATCATTATCTATCCAAGCAAATATAAATTTCAACTATCTACCTAAAAACTATCTTTTATTTACCTCATATGAATATATCTCATATACAATGAGAGATAAACATAATATTTTATTTGGAACTAAAAAAATATTTGAGACAAACAACAATATATTTTCACCATATATTCAAGCGGGAATTGGTCTAAGTAGATTAAATTGGACAAAAGATCCACTTACCTCATCTGCCTCAACTATAAAAAGTTCTAACTCTCTACATTATGCAGTAGGTATTGGTGGATATTATAAATTATCTAAAAATTTTGATATAGATATATTTTTAACTCAAAACTTCCAAAATCACACTACAAAACTAACCCTAGGTATCCAAAATAGTACAATTGAAGATAAAAGTAGTTTAAAATATGGTCTAGGATTAAGATATAAATTTTAATTAATTCAAATATAAAATTGCATTTTTTTGATCAATATAAAATTTAAATTTATTTAAAAAGTTCATACCCAAAAGTCCATCAAACATTTTAGATAATTCAATAGATGAAACTGTTAATTCAAAATCAAATATAGCTATATCATCTAAAGTTAGAGTATTTATCTGTATTAATTTTGCATCTATATCACCTGCTGCTGTATTTAATATTATATTGTTATTTAAAACTTTATATTGCAATTTCTGTAAAACAGAGTTATTAATAGAACTAATGGATGCACCTGTATCTATCAATAAGTTTACTTTTATACTACCATTTAAAATAGCTTGAACTATAAAATTTTTACCATATTTTTTTAGTTTTATTTTTTTATTATAAATTTTTGATAATCTTTTTAGTTCATTTTTATCTCTTAACAATTGTTCTATTATAATTATATCTTTAGTAACTGCTTTACTTAAATCATCTTCTAAATAATTATTTTTGAGCTCATACAATATCTTTAATCCCTTTTTATAATCTTTATTTTGCGTCTGTATTTGACTTAAAAAATAAAGCCCATAACTATTTTCATATTCAATATTTAAAAATAATTCTACTAATACTATTGCATTTTTGTCATTTTGGGATATTAAAGATTCAATATAACTAAATAAAAAATATTGATATTTTACAACTGTTTCACCATTAATATGATTTGTATATATATCCATAGCTAGTTTATAATTAGTTTGATAAATTAATTTTTTAAATTGCTCAAATTGAGTTAATTCTACTTGTTGCAATTTTGTTTGCTGTTTTGTATTTAATTTAACTTTATAAATTTGAGACTTATCTTCTTTACTATAAACTATTTTATTATTCATTTGTTTTTTATTTATAATAATTTTAGTTGGTAGTGTACTATTTTGTATTAAGTGTTTTGTATTTTGTGTTTTGTATAAA
>DAOVXU010000122.1 GCA_030635995.1 Arcobacter sp.
CAGGGGTGGGTAAAACATCATTGGCAAACTCTATTGCTTCGGCACTTAAAAGACCATTAGTTAGAATTGCATTGGGTGGACTTGCAGATGTAAATGAGTTAAGAGGACATAGACGAACTTATGTAGGAGCTATGCCAGGGCGACTCGTATCTGGAATGGTAACGGCTGGTAAAATGAATCCTGTAATTGTTCTTGATGAGATAGATAAAGTTGGACAAAATCATAGAGGTGATCCAACTGCTGTGATGCTTGAACTCCTTGACCCAGAACAAAATGATAAGTTTAGGGACTTGTATCTTAACTTTGATATTGATTTAAGTTCTGTAATATTTGTAGCAACGGCAAATAATGTGGGAAATATCCCATCACCACTTAGAGATAGGATGGAATTTATAGAGATAAGTTCATATACTCCAAGTGAAAAGTTTCATATTGCTAAAGATTATCTTATCCCTCAAGAGCTAAAAAAACACGCACTTTTAAAAAAAGAGATAGTATTAAGTGATAGTACTATTAAGCTTATAATTGAAAAATTTACAAGAGAAGCAGGGGTAAGAAATCTTAGAAGGGTATTTAATAAATTATTTAGAAAAACAGTAAAAAAACTTTTAAATGATAGTGAACTAAAAAAAGTATCTATAAATAGTAAAAATATTCAAGAGTATTTGGATAATCCTATTTTTGAAATTGACCCAGCTGATAAAAAAGATAGTGTTGGTGTGGTAAATGGACTTGCTTGGACAAGTGTTGGAGGGGATGTATTAAAAATAGAAGCTGTTAAATTTGATGGTAAAGGGATACTAAGCTTAACTGGAAATATGGGTGATGTTATGAAAGAAAGTGCAAGAATAGCACATAGTGTAGTTAAAAGTTTAATTGATTCTAAAAAATTAAAAAAAGCAACATTTAAAGATAAAGATATCCATATGCATATACCTGAAGGTGCAACACCAAAAGATGGACCAAGTGCAGGTGGTGCTATGGCTCTTACTATTGCATCTATTTTAAGTGGTAAAAAAGTAAAAGCTGATATTTGTATGACAGGTGAACTTACACTTACAGGAAAGATTTTACCAATAGGTGGATTAAAAGAGAAGTTGATAGCTGCTTCTAAAGCTAAGATGAAATTAGCATTGATCCCTAAGAAAAATTTTGAGAGAGATTTAAAAGATATACCAGACGAGGTTAAAGAAAGTTTAGAGATAGTTGCAGTTACTACAATTGATGAGATATTGAAGTTAGGGTTTAGTGAAGAGTAGTGATTAGGTTTTAGGGGTTAGTGGTTTGGAGAATGAAGAGATAGAGAAGATTGTAGTCAAAAGTTTAAAGGGGCAACGAAAAACTAGTACTATTATTAATAATTTTTATTCTTTGATTACGATTGTGATTATGTCGATTGTTATTATTTGGTATGTAAATTATATATTACCTTTTCAAAAAGAAAATAAACAAAAACATTTAAAAAAAGAACAATATAAAGAGTATATTCAAATACAAAAAGAGAAAAGAGAGGCTCAGATTGAGTTATCTAAAAAATTACATAAAGAAAAGAAATAGATGGAATCACATAAAAAACTTATAACCACTACAAATATTATTATTTTTATTACAATCATAATGTATATAGTTCAAATAAATATACATAATGGTTCTTTATGGTTGGGTTTAAATATATTTTTTTTTAATAATAAACTTTATTATCAACTCTTATCATCAATGTTTGCACATGGTGGTATTGAGCATATTTTGATGAATATGTTTGTACTTTGGCAATTTGGAAATATGATTGAGGAGTATATTGGAAAAATACGATTTCTTATTATATATATTATTGGTGGGGTTCTTACATCTATTGGAACTTTAGCTTATATGTATTATACTAATGATTGGGTAAATGTAGTAGGGGCTAGTGGTGCAATTAGTGTACTTCTTGGATTTTTTGCACTTAGAAGTCCAAGTCAGAGAAATGGGATGATTATATGGGTTTTACTAATATCTTTTCTACCCCTGCTTTTTGGATTTCCTATTGCTTGGTATTCCCATCTTATTGGTTTTGCCATTGGGTGGATTATGGGGTATATTTTATAATATATCTCTTTACATTTGTAAAATATATAGGTATAATTATGTAATTTACAAATATGAAAGGTGATATTATGTTTAAAAGATCTGTAGATGAAATTTTAAAAGAGGCACTTAAAATATCTCCATCAGTTTTAATATCAGGTGCAAGACAGGTTGGTAAATCAACGCTGTGTTTAGATCTTAAATCAGATTATAGAGTATTTGATAATTTAAACGAAAGAGAATCTGCTTTTAATGACCCTTTAGGTTATATTGCATCATTGCCTAAACCAATTATTTTGGATGAGATTCAAAAAATACCTCAGCTAATGGAAGCTATTAAAATAGATATTGATAAAGATAGAATAAATGGAAATTTTTTACTTACAGGTTCTGCAAATATATTAGATATGAAAGCGTGTAAAGATACTTTATCAGGTAGAATTATAGAGATAAAAATGCATCCATTATCACAAAAAGAGATACGAAATAAATCAAAAGAAAATATTGTTGATATGCTATTTAAAGATGATATTTCTAAATTTAAGATAAATAATATATCTTCCAATGCTATTTTAGAATCAATTATTCAAGGTGGTTATCCAGAAATTCAAAAGATTTCAGCTATAAGAGGTAGGGGACTATGGTTTGATTCATATATCAGTACTTATGTGGAAAGAGATATAAGAGATGTTGGAGAATTAAGGGATATTAGTGCTTTTATAAGGTTTTTTAATATAATAGCACCAAGAAGCTGTGGACTTATAAATAAATCAGATTTAGCAAATGATACAGCTATAAGTGAAGCTACTATAAATAATTACCTTTCTATGTTAGAGATGATTTATCAAATATCACTTCTTAAAGCATATAATTCAAATATATCAAAAAGATTTATAAAATCACAAAAACTTTTTATGAATGATAGTGGTATATTGTGCCATCTTTTAGGTATTACTAATGCTAAGGAACTATTATCCTCAACTAAAAAAGGTGATATTTGTGAAACATTTATTTATAGTGAACTACTTAAACATATAAGTTATAGTTTAACTTTACCTAAAATTTATCATTATCGTACAAATGATAAAAAAGAGATAGATTTTATTTTGGAAAAAGGTGATAAAATTATTGCTATTGAAGTTAAATCCTCACAAAGTATCACTCTTAATACTTTTAAACATATTATAGATTTTCAGAATAAATCTTCAAGTGAAGTATTAGGTATAGTATTTTATAATGGAAAAACAATATTACCATTTGGAGATGAAAATCATAAAAGATTTGCATTGCCTTTTAATATACTGTTTTAGTAGAAAGGAATTTTATGTATACCATAGTTTCAATTTTAATACTCTTTTTAATATCTATTTTTGGAGTTCTATTATACTTTAAAAGTAAAAAAGATAGACAATCTACTCTTGACGATGGAACTTGTCCTAGATGTGGGGAAACATATAGAACATTTAAGGATGAGAATACAAATACAACTTTTAGAGTTGATGTTATAAAATCAAGAGTCTTAAAAAATCATGGTTGTAGTGGAATAACAGAGATAGAATACAGATGTAACTCTTGTGGTTTAAAAGAGGTGCATAATAGCGTAGGTCAAGGGTGTGGTTTATAAGTTTTTTTTGATAATTCAGTCTTAATTGATTTTTGGCTATTATCTCATTTATGACTAAAATAATATTCTTACAAAAAGAGATAACAAATAATCTCGAACTAACTTCAAATGTTAATATTATATTATCTCCAGAGTTTTACTGGGTGAGGATATTTGATATACCTATTACCTCTAAAAAAGAGGCTCTTGGTGTTGTTCCAAATTTATTTGAAGATTTTTTTGATGTTGAGGGTTATAAATTTTATATTATAAAACTTGATGAGCACAGGTATCTCTCTTTTGCTTATCGTGAACAAGATATTTTAGATAGTTTACAAAATAATAATATTGATTATAAAAAAGTATCTAATATATATTTTTCTCAAAATGAATTTACAAAAAATCAATCATTTCAGATAGATGAAAATAAATTTTTATATAAAGATGAAATTTTAGTAAAAATCCCAACCAATATGAAAGCTATGTTTGATACAGTTGAATTAGATATATCAAAAATAGAACTTTCAAAAGATAAAATATCTATAAATCAATCTTCAAAATATATAGATAGAACCTCCGCATATATTTTAAGTACTATTTTTATCTTATTTAGTTTGGTTGTTTTTTCTAAAACTTATAGTGTAAATCAACAAATAAATTTATATCCCATTAAAATAGAGAAGTTAAAAAAAGATTATAACCTTATGTCCTCAATGATACAAACTAAATCTGTACTTAAACAATTTGATAAAATATCTAAAAAACATAACAATAGTAGAGAAGTTTTAGCTTATATTATAAATTTTAAACAAAAAGTTTCAGGAACATTAAAAAATTTAGAATTTAAAAATGGTACGATCTATTGTACTTTTTTGGATACAAATTTTCAAAATATGAAAAAATATATTCAAAAAAAATATAAGATAACAGAATCAAATAGTAAAGATAAAGTAGTAAAAATAGGTATTAAAATATGAAAAATATAAATCCACTATTTTTAACTATCGCTTGTGCTATTATTTTATCTATTGCTATTTTTAGTTTAGATAGTGCAAAAAAGAGTTTAAAAGTAGAAAAAAAAGAATTTGAAGAGTTTAAACAATTAGCGGTAAAATATAACACTTTACAAAAACATTGGGGTGATAAAAAACTAATAATTGAGAATATTCAAAAGATATTAAAATCATCTGGTATACGAAATGCAAATATAATAGAAAAAAATAAAACGGTAGTAGTACAAATTGTATCTATGAATATTACGCAAGTGGATAAATTTGTAAATAAACTTTTAAATGAAAGATTATCTATAAAAAAACTTGAGATTACTAAGAATAAAATAATTTTAGAAGTTGGTATTTTATGATAAAACAAATTTTTAAATATATTTTATTATTAGGTGTTTTTTTAATAGCATTTATCGCTTTTGCCCCTAAAGAGAATCTATATTTTCTTTTATTAGATAGCTTGCAAAAAGAAAAAATTATAATCAACAGCAAAAAGATAGAGGATAGATATTTAGAATTTAATATTCAAAATAGTGATATCTCTTACCAAGGGATTGATGCTGTAAATATTGAAGAGTTAAAAATAAAAACTTGTTTAGCAAGTAGTAAAGTGATAATTTTTAATATATCAATTGATGATTCTATGAAACAATTTTTGCCATCAAAAATAAAAACTATTAAAGCTTCACACTCTATATTAAATCCACTATTTATAGATATTAAAATAAATTTAGTTCAAGCTAAAGTTTATGGGGTAGTAGATATTTTAGAACAAAAGGTTATCTTAAATCTTATCCCATCTAAACAGTTTTTAAAATCGTATAAAAAACTATTAAAACA
>DAOVXU010000241.1 GCA_030635995.1 Arcobacter sp.
ATAACATTCTTAGCTTTATCTACACCATTTTCAAAAGATTCAATAACTTTTGATTTATCTATATTTACAGATATACTTCCATCACTATTTTCAAAATTAAATGCACCACTTAATCCACCCCATATAGCCAATCCAATTACAACCATAATGATAAATTTAAACATGATTTTCCTTTTTAATTTGATATAAATTATTTATAAAATATAGCATTATACCTATACAAAATATAAAACCACTTACGATATGATAAATAGTAATATTTGCATTTATATATGAACTTAAATATATACTAAATATATATGAACCAAGTACCGACATACTCATAATCATTATAGTTTTTATATAAACTACATCTACTTTTATAGATATAAATATAAACAACACTATCATAAATAGTGCTAAAAACTTTCCGCCATCAAACTGCAATGAATTATGAATAATTCCACAATCATAAACAATAGGTAAAAATAAACTTCCAAATAATACTACTGATAATGATAGTCCATATATATCTTTTCTATCTACATTTTCTTTCATCTTAAACTCCCAAATATTTTATTTGTAAAATTATAGATTAAGAGTGTAGTTGAAATGTGAAATTATTATTTAATTAATTTTACCAATATCTTCAATACTCAGAAGTTTATATTCTGCCTTATAATTCTTATATTTTTCCACAAGTTTTTTAGATTTTAAAACTAAATCATTCATATTCAATCTTTTACTTGAAAGTTTTACCTCGCAAAACAGTATAATTTTATCGATATCATCAATAGCAACTATATCTATCTCATTTTTATTTCCTCTTTCCCAGTATGAACCAATAGTTGTATATATTTGTTTCTGTTTAAAAAGTTCAATAAATAATTTTTCTAATAGCCTACCTTTAAATGTAGAAAAATCTCTTCTAATAATATCTTTTAATCTAGTAAAATTTTCTGCTTCTATTAGTGATTGGTACTTAAATATAAATCTAAACCAAAAAGATAAAAAATTATCTACTATCTCATATTTTTGTACCTTTGAGTTTATTTTTGCTCCAATTGGTTTGATACTTTTGATGATACTGTAGTCATTTTCAAGTCTTGAAATATGTCCTGATACATTTTTTTCTAAAATTGATTCTATCTCACTTCTTGAAGTTTTAGATGATGCAATTAAACTTAAAACTGAAAAATATGTACCATACTCTTTTCCAAACTCCTCTATTAATCTATTTTTACCCTCTTGCAAAAATAATGAATTTGGTTCTATTATTTTATCAAGCATAGATTCAAAATCAAATACATCATATAAAATAAATAGTTCTATATATTTTGCTACTCCTCCAGTTAAACAGTAAAAGTCAAGTAAGTTTTCATCTGTATATTTATGATTATCATATAATATTTCTTTTAATACTGGTACTTTTAAAGGTTTTAAATCTATTTTAAAATCAGCTCTACCAAATAGTGGTTCACTTTTATCTTCATAAATTTTCTTCATTAAAGAGTAAATAGAACCACACGCTATAAAATGTATATTTGTTTTATCTTTATTTAAATCCCAAAGCTTCTGGATAGATGAGTAGATAGAATTATTTATATTTCCTAACTCTTGAAATTCATCTACTATAAGTGTAAATTGGTAAGTTTTACCAAGTTCTAGTATATAGCTAAATAGCTCTTCAAATTTTGTAAACTTACCAAATACTTTTATCTCAAGCTGTAAAGCTATCTCTTCTATAAACTCTTCACATAAAAGATGTTCATCCTTTTTTGATACAAAAAGATAAATTTTTTTACTACTACTATAATTTTGTAAAGCAAGTGTTGTTTTTCCTATTCTTCTTCTACCTATTAGTATAGTCATAATTGAATGTTTTGATTTTAATTTGTCAGCATTTGATAAAAGTTCTAACTCTTTTTTTCTATTGTAAAATTTCTTCATAACAAGTCCTTAAATATAATAACTCATATTATCATAACATAGGTTATTATATAATAAAAGGAACAACTTAATTTAAGGAAGATAGCATTAGCAAAAGTCTTTATAACTTTAATTTATACTATATTTTCTCTCCAAGCATTTTGTAAAGATTCTAAGAAATTTTTTGTTTGATTATTTTTAAATATAAACTCATCTATCTCTTTTTTAGTTTGTTTTATAGCGTCTGTAGTTTCTTGTATAATTAGCTCATACTGATACGGCTACACTAATTCACACAAAGAATACAAAGCTATTCTGAGTTAAAATGAAATGAATAAGTGAGGTCAAAATGGCAAACAAAAGATATCCACAAGAATTTAG
>DAOVXU010000173.1 GCA_030635995.1 Arcobacter sp.
AAACATAAAAATATTAAAACAAATAAAAAAATTCTTCAACAATTAAATTTTACAGGTGAAGATGAAAGTTGTGTTTTATTAATAGAGCAAAAGAAACTTTATGTTGGTTGTGAAGAGGATAATGAAGATAGTGTAAGAATTGCTATGGCAACTGCTATTAGAAAATTAAATGAAACTAATTTTTTAACAGTTTCTATTGATTGTTCATCAAATTTAAGAGCTATTGTTGAGGGTTTAGAACTTGGTAATTATACATTTGATAGATATAAATCGACAAAAAAACCTAAAAAAGAGAAAACAATAAATTTAGTTGTATCAAAACTAAATAAAAAAACTATTTCAATATTTGAAGATGCTACAAATATATCAAATAGTGTAAACCTTACAAGAGATTTTGTAAACACTCCACCTGATGATTTTTACCCTTTAACAATGGCAAATGAAGCGATTAAAATAGCAAAAGAGAACAATCTTGAATGCAATATATACGATGAACAATATTTAGATGATAATAAAATGGGAGCTATGTCTGCTGTTGGTCGTGCTTCAAGACATAAATCAAAACTTATCCATCTTACATATAAACCTACAAAAAAAGCTGTTAAAAAAATTGTTTTAGTTGGAAAAGGTTTAACATATGATAGTGGTGGACTTAGTCTTAAACCTGCTGATTTTATGGTAACTATGAAAAGTGATAAAAGTGGAGGAAGTGCAGTTTTAGGGATAATGGATACTATTGCAAAATTAAATCTACCTATTGAAGTACATGGAATTGTTGGAGCTGTTGAAAATATGATAGGTGGAGATGCTTATAAACCTGATGATGTTTTATATGCAAAAAATGGTAAAACTATTGAGATAAGAAATACAGATGCAGAGGGACGACTTGTACTTGCTGATTGTTTATGTTATGCACAAGATGAGATCAAAGATATTGATTATATCTTTGATTATGCAACTTTAACAGGGGCAAGTGTAGTTGGTGTTGGTCACTACACTACATCAATTATGGGAAATAATAATAGTTTAAATTATCAAATGGTACAAGCAGCTATTGATAGTGGAGAGCTTGCAACCTCTTTACCTTTTAATAGATATTTAAGAAAAACAATTAAAAGTAAGATTGCTGATATTTGTAATATATCTTCAACTAGATATGGTGGAGCAATAACAGCGGGTATGTTTTTAGATGAATTTATAAAAGATGAAAATAAAGATAAATGGGTACACTGTGATATAGCTGGACCTGCTTATGTGGAAGAGCAATGGGGATACAACCCATATGGAGCAAGTGGTGCAGGTGTAAGATTTACAATTCAATTTATGAAAAATATTTTAAGAGGGTAAGATTATGTCTAGTAAAAATGAACATCAACATCTACAAAAACTTGCTAATCAAAGAGCTGATGTATATATATCAGAACAATTTAAAGCATTAATTGATGAAGCAGAAAATGAAATTGAGCAAGTAAAACCAAAAGATTTGTATGTTTTAGATAAAAAGATAATTTTAATAGATGTACGAGAACCTGAAGAGTTTGCAAGTGGATATATCAATGCACACAATAATCTTACACTTCCAAGGGGAAAATTAGAATTTATGGCTATTAAAAAAATTGCAGATGTATATGGTCAAGATGCAAATATTGTTACATATTGTTTAAAAGGACCAAGAGGAAGTTTGGCTGCATTCCAACTTAAAAAAATGGGATTTAAAAATGTAAAAAATCTTAAAGGTGGTATCTTAAACTGGCTAGATAAAGGAAATACCATCCATAGCTATTTAGGTGAATTAACTTTAGCTAAATAATATCTCTAAAATTTAAATCTGAAGTGTAATTTTTAAGTATAAAATGATATAATTCCATTATAAAGAGTAATTGATTATATTTAAGAAAATATTTTTAGTTACTTTGGAAGTTATCTCTTGGAAAATCGAATCTTCTAGTTCTTTTAATTATGGGCTTGATAGTTAATTGTTTGATTCTGAGTGACTTCAAACAATCATAAAATTATTATAGTTACAACTAAAAAATGTTATAATTAAAAATCTTAATTTGCTTTTATTAGCAATGTCACCTCAAATAAATAAAATACAAATAAAAAGGTTCTTTACTAATTATGGAAGAAAATACACAAACAAAATCTACAGATGCCCCAGTTAAAAAAACAAAACCACAACATAAAAACAATCATAACAATCAAAGAAAAGCTAGAACACATATACCTGTAAAAGGGTTAACATTAGATGACTTACGAGCTAAAACTACAGAAGAATTAATAGATGTAGCAAAAAAACTTGAAGTTGAAAATCCACAAGAACTTATGAGACAAGATTTGATTTTTGCAATTTTATCTTCTCAGACAAGTCAAGGTGGATATGTTTTATTTACAGGTATATTGGATATTAAAGATGCTGGATTTGGTTTTTTAAGAGCTGTAGATGGTAATTTTAGAGATAGTTCAAATGATTCATATGTAAGTGCAACTCAGATAAAAAGATTTGCACTTAGAGCTGGAGATATTGTAAGTGGACAGGTTCGACCACCAAGTAAAGAGAGTGAAAAATATTATGCACTTTTAAAAATAGAAGCAGTTAATTATTTACCTGTAAATGAAGCAAAGAATAGACCTTTATTTGATAATCTTACACCTTTATATGCAACTGATAGATTTCAATTTGAATATGATGAAACAAAAATGACAGGTAGAATTCTTGATATGTTTTCTCCTATGGGTAAAGGTCAAAGAGGATTAATCGTTGCTCAACCAAAATCTGGTAAAACAGAACTTCTTAAAGAGTTAGCACACGGTATTTCTAAAAATCATCCAGATTCTACACTTATGGTTTTACTTATTGATGAAAGACCTGAAGAGGTTACAGATATGCAAAGAAGTGTAAAAGGTGAAGTTTATAGTTCAACTTTTGATCTACCAGCACAAAATCATGTAAAAGTTGCAGAATTAGTAATAGAAAAAGCAAAAAGACAAGTGGAGATGGGTAAAGATGTAATTATATTACTTGATTCTATTACAAGACTTGCAAGAGCTTATAATACAACAACACCAAGTAGTGGTAAAGTTCTTTCTGGTGGTGTTGATGCAAATGCCTTACATAAACCAAAAAGATTTTTTGGAGCTGCTAGAAATATAGAAGAGGGTGGTTCTTTAACTATTATTGCAACAACTTTAGTTGAAACTGGTTCCAAAATGGATGAAGTTATTTTTGAAGAGTTTAAAGGTACTGGAAACTCTGAAGTTGTTCTAAGTAGAAAAGCAGCAGAGAGAAGAGTTTATCCAGCATTTAATATTATTAAAAGTGGTACTAGAAAAGAGGAATTACTATTGCATCCAGAAGAGTTACAAAAAATATGGATTCTTAGAAATGCAATGGCAGATATGGATGAGGTTGAGTCATTGAAATTCTTATATTCTAAAATGAAAAAAACTTCTAGTAATATTGAATTTTTAGTATCAATGAACGGATAAATTTTGATTAAAATATTATTAGTTAGTTTAACTTTTTTAAATTTAGTTGCAAGTGAAGTGATACCTACTTGGTATCCATTTACAATTAGTAATACAATCATCTCTTATGGTGATGGTAAAAGTTTTGATGAGGCAAAAAATAGTGCTTTATTAAATATAAAAAAAGAGAATAATTTACTAACTAATATTAAAGCTTCTGATATTGAAGTTTTAGAAGAGGAAGTTTTAGAAGATAAATTTTTTTTAAAAGTTAAATATATAAATTTATCTCTTATGGAACAATTAAATAATTCAATGAAAAAATCAACCGTAAAACTAGATAAAGAGATAAATAAATATCTTCTAAATACAGAATTATTAAAAGAT
>DAOVXU010000066.1 GCA_030635995.1 Arcobacter sp.
GCACCCACCACAAAATCAACATATGGAGCTCTTTTTATAATATCAGCACCCAAATGACTTGCAGTACAACCACAAACGCCAATTTTAGCACCAGCTTTTCGGGACTTTTTAAATTGACCCAATTCACTAAAAAGTTTAGCTACAGGTTTTTCTCGTACACTACAAGTATTAATAATAATTAAATCAGCTTCTTTGATATCTGGTGTAGTTGTATAATTATCATATTTATTCAATTCTGCAATAATATGTTCAGTATCTCGAACATTCATAGCACAACCTAAAGTTTCAATAAATAGTTTATTTCCCATTACTAATCCCTAAAACCTATTCACTAAAACCTAAAGGGCATGTAACTCATACATATATTCATCATCACCTAAACCATATTTTACTTCTCTAAAATAAGCATTATATCCAGCATTTTCCAAACTTTCTACTAATCCCATCATATTTTTATGTGAATTATCTTTATCAAAATAGTAAATTTTTGCACCCACCTCTTTTAATTCATCTTTAATCTTGGTTAAACTTATTTTTTTTGGCTTTTCATCTATTGCATCTCTTGCTATTAAAATATCCATATTTATTTCCTCGTATTGTCTTTATTTATTAATAGGATTTTAACAAAATATAGCTTTA
Organism: Arcobacter sp.; assembly: GCA_030635995.1. Classification (GTDB taxonomy): domain Bacteria; phylum Campylobacterota; class Campylobacteria; order Campylobacterales; family Arcobacteraceae; genus CAIJNA01. The sequence continues at coordinate 640 of DAOVXU010000066.1, forward strand.
AGTTTGATTTTGTTAAAATTCAAACATATTACACAAAGCAATCCCAACACAAACTATTGCATTGTTAAACAAAGGAAATTTTATGGATAAAATTATTGATATAGTTGATAGTATCGCTTATGAAAAAGGTTTAAAAGTATCTGAAGTTGAAGATGCTTTAAAAGAATCATTGGTAAAAACTGCTGAAAAAATGATAGATCATACACTTGTTTTTGATGCAAGTATCGATAGAGAAGAGAAAAAATTAAATTTATTTCAAAAAATAGAAGTTATTGATAATAGTGATAAAAGATTGACTGTTGAAACTATTATGATGATGGTTGAAGTTGACGGTGAAGAGGTAGAGCAAGAAAGAGATAATAATAAAGAAAATTTTATTAGTTTAGATGAAGCAAAAAAACTTGATGCTGATTTGGAGATTGGAGATTTTTTAAATTATGATTTAGAGTTTGAATCTATGGGTAGAAATGCAGCAACAATACTTTTTTCAAATTTAGAATATAGACTTCAAAGACATATAGAAGATAATCTTTTTAATAAATATAATTCACAAATTGGATCTACAATAAATAGTGTTGTTACTAGTGTAGATAGACAAGACAATACATTTATGGAGATTGGTGAAGTACGAGCCATCTTAACTAGAAAAAATAGAATTAAAGGTGAAATTTTTAAAGTTGGAGATTCTATAAAAGCAGTTGTAAAAGCTGTTAAAGTTGATAAACAGCATGGTTTAATTGTAGAAGTTAGCCGTACAAGTCCTAAATTTTTAGAAGCACTATTAGCTTTAGAAGTACCAGAACTTAGTGATAAAAGAATTACAATAGAAGCAAGTGCTAGAATTCCAGGAGCTAGAGCTAAAATAGCAATATCAACTACAGAAATGAATGTAGATCCTATTGGTGCTATTGTTGGAGTTAAAGGTGTTAGAATCAATGCTGTTTCTAAACAATTAAATGGTGAAAATATAGATTGTATTGAGTATAGTCCAATCCCTGAAATATTTATTAGTCGGGCGTTGAGTCCTGCTATTATTAATAGTGTAAAAGTTGAAAAAGTAACTAGAACTGATGAAAAAGATAAAGCTATTGTAACTATAAATTCAGATCAAAAAGGTAGAGCTATTGGTAGAGTTGGATTAAATATTAGACTTGCTTCTATGCTTACAAAACATGAAATTATTTTAAATGAGATTGATGCCATTACACCAGAACAAGATGATCCAAGACCACAAGTAAAATCAAAAGATACATCAGGTTTAGAAGCATTATTTAAAGATTAATTTAGATGAATATATTTTTATATGATAGTGTTAAAAAAGAGAAGTTACCTTTTATCTCTCAAGAGAAGAATAAAGCTAAGGTTTATGTTTGTGGACCAACTGTATATGATGAGGCACACTTAGGACATGCAAGAAGTGCTATAGTTTTTGATCTTTTGCATAGAGTTTTAAAATCTAATGGTTATGATGTAACTATGGTGAAAAACTTTACAGATGTAGATGATAAAATTATAAAAAAGATGAAAGATACTCGGAAATCTTTAGAAGAAATTACAACTTTTTATATAAATAGCTATTTAGCAGATATGAAATCTTTAAATATACTTCCTAATACAATTGAGCCAAAAGCTACTCAAAGTATTGAGGCTATGAAAGATTTAATACAAAAATTACTTGATGAAAATAAAGCTTATAAATTAGATAATGGTATATATTTAGATACATCAAAAGATGAAAAATATGGTTCTATATCAAATAGAATTAGTGATGAAAATTCTATTGCAAGAGTTGAAGGAAATAGTGATAAAAAAGATCAAAAAGATTTTGCATTATGGAAATTTATTTATGATGATAGTTTAAAGTTTGATGCACTATTTGGAGAGGGTCGTCCAGGATGGCATTGTGAATGTAGTGCTATGATTGATAAACATTTAGCAAATCATAATTTAGAATTTGCAGTTGATATTCATGGGGGTGGGGCTGATTTATTGTTTCCACATCATGAAAATGAAGCATCACAAACAAGAGGAGCATATGGGCAAGAGATAGCTAAGTATTGGATGCACAATGGTTTTGTAAATATTGATGGTCAAAAGATGTCAAAATCACTTGGAAATAGTTTTTTCTTAAAAGATTCTTTGGAAAATTATAATGGTGAAGTTATAAGATTTTATATGCTTACTACTTATTATAGGGCTGATTTTGGTTTTAGTGAAGATGATTTGATTGCTAGTAAAAAAAGACTGGATAAAATTTATCGACTTAAAAAAAGATTGTATGGTGTTGGTACAAGTGCAGTAAATAAACAATTTAAAAAAGATATATTTGAGGCTTTAAATGATGATTTAAATACTTCAAAAGCATTAGCAACAATTGATGAATTTGTTTCAAGAGCAAATGATAGTTTAGATAATGAACCAAAAAATAAAGCTTTCAAAAAAGAGATTATTGCCAATATAGAATTTTTATCAGAAATATTAGGTATTTGTTATCAAGATCCTTATAGTTATTTTCAATTTGGAATTAGTGAAGATGAGAAAAAAGAGATTGAAAATTTAATTGAAAAAAGAACTGAAGCAAAAAAAGATAAGAATTTTGAACTTTCTGATAAAATAAGAGATGAGTTAAAACAAATAAATATAAGCATAATGGATACATCAAATGGTACATTATGGGAAAAAATATAGGAGGCTGTGAAATGACAGTTACAGTACCAGCAACAAGTGCAAACTTAGGACCAGGATTTGATACTTTAGGTTTGGCGTTAAATTTAAAAAATAAGGTTATTATAAAACCTGCAAAATTTTCTAGTGTGTCTTTAAAAGGTGAGGGAGCTAATAATCCTAAACTTAAAAACAATAATATGTTTGTAAATACATTTAATGATTTTCATGAAAATATATCACATAAAAAACAAAATTTTAGATTTGAATTTTTTAATGATATTCCAATGTCAAGAGGACTTGGAAGTTCTAGTGCAGTTATTATTTCTGCTATTGCTTCTGCGTATGCTATTGAAAATATAAAGCTTGATAAACAAAAATTATTAAATCTTGCACTCTCATATGAATCTCATCCGGATAATATTACACCAGCTGTAATGGGTGGGTTTACAGTTGCTACAGTTCAAGACTATGAAGTTAATTATTTAAAAAAAGAGATACCAAAATCTCTTAAAGCAGTTGTTGTTATACCAAATAGACCAATATCTACACAACTTTCAAGAAAAACATTACCATTTAAATATTCTAAAGAAGATACAATATTAAATATTTCACATAGTTCACTTTTGACAGCTGCTTTTTTTAGTGAAAATTGGCAAATGTTAAAAGATGCATCTACTGATAGAATTCATCAGTTTTATAGAATGAAGCAGATGCCAGAATTGTTTGCTGTACAAAAAATAGCACTTAGAAATGGTGCGTTGATGAGTACATTATCGGGAAGTGGTTCGACATTTTTTAATTTAGTTTATGAAAATGATGCAAAAAAACTTGTAGTAAAATTAAAAGAAAATTTCCCACATTTTAAAGTATTTAGTTGTGATTTTGATAATCATGGTGTACAAGTAGAGTTTTAAGAGTAGTTTAGGTATAATCCGTGCTAAATATAGAAAAACCTATAAGAATGTGTATCTCTTGTAGAGAGAGATTTAGTAAAAGAAATTTACTAAGATTGCAATGTATTGACAAAAAGCTTATGATATACGACGGTATTGGAAGAAGTTTTTATGTTTGTGAAGATTGTTGTGATGATACAAAAAGAGTTATAAACTCAATATACAGACAATGTAAAAATAAAGCTGACTATAAAGAGCAGTTTAAGGAGATGGTAAGAATATGGAAGACAAAGTAAGAGTATACGAAGTAGCAGAAGAATCAGGTGCATCAAGTTCAGAAGTTATAGCTAAGGCAGCTGATTTATCGATTATACTAAAGTCACCTCAGAGTACATTAACATTTGATCAAGCAGAAGCGATAGTTACTTATATCATGACAGGTAAAAGTAAACTTATAAAAGTTGCTACAAAAAAACCTACAGTAGAAAAAGCGAAAGCTGCAAAAGTAGAAGTTGTTTCCGAAACAGTTGAAAATGCTGATGAAGAAAAAGTAGTGGTTGAAGAAACGAAAGTTGTTGAAGTAAAAGAAACTAAGCCTAAAAAAGTATTGAAAAAACTTGAACCAAGAAAAGGTATTACTAAAGTTGGTTCAATAAAAAAAGTGGAAGCTAAGAAAATAGAAGAAAAAGTAGTTGCACCAATTTTGGAAGTTGTAAAAGAAAAAGTAGTTGAGCCTGCTATTATTAAAGAAGAAGTTAAAGAAGTTAAACCTACTGAAAAAAAAGAAGAAGTAGTTAAGCCTAAAGTGGTTAGTGAAGAAAAAGTGATAAAAAAATCATTAGGTATTGGTGAAGCTCCTTTAAAAAGAAGAAAATTAACAATTGTTAAGAAAAAAAGACCAGCAGCTATACGAGAACTTTCAAAAGCAGATCAACCTAAAACAAAAGCAATTAAATCTATGAGTGAATTATTTGGGAATATGCCATCTACTCAACCATCGACTAGAGTTAAGAAAACTATTAGAAAATCAGCTGCAAGATCACAAGATAGTGGTAGAAAGATTAATGTTTTTGGTGGACGTGGTAACGCTAGTAGTGAATTCAATAATAGTCAAGATTCAATTCTTGGTGAAGAGGTTATGCTTGATGATATGAATCTTATAGAAACTTCTAAGTTTTTACAAGAAGCACCAAGACAACCACAACAAATAAGAACTACAAGACCATCTGCTTTTGGAAATAGACCAAGAGGACTTTCAAGAAAGAAAAAGAAAAGAGGTGCTTATAAAAGACCTGAAGAGGTTGTAGAGATTACAGAAGTAACTATTCCTGAACAATGTAGAGTTTATGAATTTGCTGAAAAATGTGGTAAAACAACATCAGAAGTGATCTCTACACTATTTATGCTAGGGATGATGGTTACAAAAAATGACTTTTTAGGAAATGATGAAATTGAAATTCTTGGTGATGAATTTGAGATAGAGATTACAATTAAAGATGAGCTTGAAGATGTAAATTATGAAGAATCTTATGATGAAGAGGTTATTGATAAATCAAACTTTATTAATCGTCCTCCTGTTGTAACTATTATGGGACATGTTGATCATGGTAAAACTTCACTTTTAGATAAAATTAGAAGTTCAAGAGTAGCAGCAGGTGAAGCTGGTGGAATTACTCAACATATATCTGCTTATACTGTTACTAAAAATGGTCAAGAGATTACATTTGTAGATACTCCAGGGCATGCTGCATTTAGTGCTATGAGAAGAAGAGGGGCAAGTATTACTGATGTAATTATATTAGTTGTTGCTGCTGATGATGGTGTAAAACCACAAACAATTGAATCTATAAAAGCTGCTAAAGAATCTGGAGCTCCAATTATAGTTGCAGTTAACAAAATGGATAAAGAATCAGCAAATATTGATATGGTAAAAGCTGGAATGGCTGAACATGATATGACACCTGCTGATTGGGGTGGAGATATTGAGTTTATAGGTGTATCTGCTATAACTGGTGCTGGAATTGATGATCTACTTGAAAATATATTAATTCAATCAGAATTATTAGAGCTTCAAGCTGATCCTAAATCTTTAGCTAAAGCTACAGTTTTAGAAGCATCTATAGTAAAAGGTAGAGGTTCAGTTGCTACTGTTATTGTACAAAATGGTACACTTAAAGTTGGTGATAATATTGTTGCAGATACTACATTTGGTAGAGTTAAAGCACTTTTAGATGATCAAGGTAAACCTGTAAAAGAGTTAGGTTTAAGTAGAACGGGACAAGTTGTTGGACTTGGTGCTGTACCTACAACTGGTGTATCTTTAGTTGCACAAGAAAATGCTGCAAAAGCAAAAGAGATTGCAACAACAAGAGCAGAACATGCAAGAGCAAAAGAACTTTCTAAATCTACTAAAGTTTCACTTGAAGAGATGTCAAATCTTATCGCTGAAGGTAAAATAAAAGCACTTCCAATTATCATTAAAGCTGATGCAGGTGGAAGTTATGAAGCTATTAAATCAAGTCTTGAAGAGATTAAAAATGATGAAGTTAAAGTTAAAATTATTGGTGGTGGAGTAGGTGGTATCACTGAAGCTGACCTAAGTGTTGCCGGAGCTAGTGATGATTGTGTTATTATTGGATTTAATGTAAGACCTACAGGTTCTGTTAAAACTAAAGCTAAAGCTGAAGGTATTCAAATTAAAACATATTCTATTATTTATGATTTAATTGATGATATTAAAGATACATTATCTGGAATGATGAGTGAAATAGTTGTAGAAGAAAATACTGGACAAGCACAAGTTCTTGAAACATTTGTTATACCAAAAGTTGGAACTATTGCAGGGACAAAAGTTACTGATGGTAAAGTTGTACGAGGTGGTATGGCTAGACTTATTAGAGATGGTGTTGTTGTTTATACAGGTACTATTGAACAACTTAAGAGATTTAAAGATGATGTTAAAGAGGTTGCGAATGGTTTTGAATGTGGTATTATGTTTAAGAAGTTTAATGATATTAAAGTAGGCGACTATATAGAAACATTCATAGAGCACAAAGAAGCTCAGAAAGTTTAGTAGTACACAATCTTTCACAAAACTCAATGATTGAGGTACTAAAGTACATCTGCACATTGAGTTTTGCAAAATCTTATGCACTTCTAAACTTCTGATAGTTTTAAAAATAATAAAAAAATTAGAGAGAAAAAATGAAAGAAAAAAGTGTAAACTTACAACGAACGGAATCTTTACTTAAAGAACTTATCCCTGAGGCTTTGGCTGAACTTAGCGATTTTAGAATAAATTCATTAACTATTACTGATGTTGATTGTAAAAATGGTAAATATGATGCTAGGGTATTTTTTGATGCTAGTGATCTATCTGCTGCTGAATTAAAAGAGGTTCGACAACTACTTAGAAAAGCTAGTAGTCGAGTAAGATCGTATTGTTTAAATGCAACTGGTTGGTATAAGTGTCCAAATTTTGAATTTTTAAAAGATGATATGGTTGCTAAAAATTTAAGAATGGAAGATCTGTTCTCACAAATTGCAACAAAACAAGATAAAGATAAAGAAGAAGAGTAAAATGGAATTAGAACAACAAATAAAAATTGCAGTTGAGGGGTGTGGAGTATATTTATATGATATCGTAACTGCAAGAGAAAATGATGATAATATATATAGAGTAAATATAACTTCACCAGATGGTATCAATCTAGATAAATGTCAAGAGATTAGTAAAATGATTTCACCAATTTTAGATATTACTGAACCTATGAGAGGTAAATATAGACTTGAGGTTTCAAGTCCTGGAATTGTGAGAAAATTACTTAAAAAAGAGCATTTTTTAGGATCTATTGGAGATAAGATAAAAGGTAAAGAGTATAGTACTGAAACTTTTAAAGGTAAACTTATTAAA
>DAOVXU010000098.1 GCA_030635995.1 Arcobacter sp.
TAATATTTTTAATAATTCAAAAGATGCTTTGGTTGAAAATGATATTTTGGAAAAATGGATAAAATTATCTTTAGAGTTTGATGATAATAATTGTATGATAACAATTGAAGATAATGCAGGAGGAATACCAGAAGATGTATTACCAAAAATATTTGAGCCTTATTTCACAACAAAACATCAAACTACAGGTACAGGGATAGGTTTGTATATGAGTTATGATATAGTTACTAAGCATTTTGGTGGGAAGTTGTATACAAAAAATACTGAAAATGGAGCAAAATTTTATATAGAGATTCCAAAATCAAAATAAAAAGATTATTTTGATTTTAAATGAAGTGATTGGATTAATTATATACTTTTTTTAAGTGTGATATTTTTGAACTCATATTTAAAAGTAACATATCAGCTAACACAATAGCCATCATAGATTCTGCAACTATACTACCTCTTGTAGCTACGCAAGGATCGTGTCTCCCTTTAAGTTCACATTTAAGTTCATTGTTATTTTTATCAATTGTATCTTGAGAAAGAAATATTGAAGGTGTTGGTTTAAAATATATTTTCATATCTATATCATCTCCATTGCTAATTCCACCTAGAATTCCTCCACTATGATTTGTTTTAAAACCATTTGAAGATATTTGATCGTTATTTTGACTTCCATTTATAGACACACTACTTATCCCATCTCCAATTTCAAGAGCTTTTACAGCATTTATTCCCATCATAGCATTTGCTAATTGTGAATCTAATTTATGGTAAATTGGTTCACCTAGACCAGCTGGAACATTTGTAGCTTTAAGTGCAACAACACCACCTATACTATCATGAGAATCTCTAGCTGTATTAATAGCATCTTTAAATTTTTGATCATAGTTGCTATTTAAAGAATATACTTCACTTTTGATAGAGTTGTTAAAGTCCAATTTATCGTTTGGTATTTTTATACCATTTATTGCAGATATTCCACCTCTTACCTCTATATTTAACTCTTTTAAAATAAGTTTAGCAATAGCTCCTGCTGCAACTCTAGCACTAGTTTCTCTAGCACTACTTCGTCCACCGCCTCTATAATCTCTTATTCCATATTTATGAAAATATGTAAAATCAGCATGACCAGGACGGAAAAGGTCTTTTACATTATCATAATCTCTACTTTTTTGATTTTCATTAAAAAGTACCATTGATATTGAAGTTCCTGTTGTAACACCTTCAAATACGCCACTTAGTATCTCTATAGTATCAGATTCTTTTCTTGCAGTTGCATATTTCCCACCTGGTTTTCTTCTATCCATCTCATCTTGAATAAAATCTAAATCTATTTTTATACCAGCTGGAACACCATCTACAATACAACCTAATGCTTTTCCATGAGATTCTCCAAATGTCGTAAATTTAAATCTTTCACCAAAACTATTCATCTATCCTCCTATTATGCTTATTAGCATATAATATATGGTTCCAAACCTAAAAAAATGAAGCAGTTCATTTTTTATTAACGGTTTTCACCTTTTAATTGTTCTAATACAATTTTTGCTGCTGCTTGTTGTGCTAATTTTTTACTTTTACCTTTTGCATTTATATAGTGTTTATCCCCTATCCAAAGTGAAAGTTCAAAAATTTTAAGGTGATCAGGTCCTGTTGCACTTTCTAATTTATAAGTAGGTATTGTTCCAAATTTTGCTTGAGTTACTTCTTGTAAAGCAGTTTTATAGTCACTAAATAGAGTATCTAAAGTTATATTTTCATAATTTTTATCTAATAGATCAAGAATAATAGGTTTTAATATAATAAGTCCTGCTTCTATATAAATAGCACCCATAATTGCTTCAAATGCATCAGATAAAATAGAAGCTTTTTTTCTCCCTTCATTTCTCTCTTCCGCATCAGATAAGAAGATATAATCTCCAAGATTAATAGCATTTGCAAGTTTTGTAAAACCTTTTTCATTTACTAAACTTGCTCTTATTTTAGATAAATCACCTTCGTTTGATTGTGGAAATCTATTAAATAAAAACTCTCCTACAATTAAATTTAAAACAGCGTCTCCAAGAAATTCTAGCCTTTCATTATTATATGCTTTTTTAAAACTTTTATGTGTAAGTGCTTCGATTATTAGATTTTTATCATTAAACTGATAATCCAAACACTTTTCTAAATATGAATATTTTTTCATTTATTTTCCTTTATTTTTTCATCGTAATAGTTCAGCTTCATCTCTTGCTAAAGTATCGCATCTTTCATTTTCTATATGTCCTGCATGACCTTTTACCCAAGTAGCTAGAATTTTATGTTGTTGTGATATTTTAACATATTCTTGCCATAATGCAAGATTTTTTACAGGTTTTTTAGATGCTGTTCTCCAATTGTTTTTTATCCAATTTTTAAGCCATTCATTTATACCTTGGACTACATATTTACTATCACTTATAATTTCAACATCACAAGGTTCTTTTAAAGCTTTTAATCCTTCAATTGCCCCTTTTAATTCCATTTTATTATTAGTTGTGTTCAGTTCCCCACCACTTAATTCTTTTATAATATCATTATATTTGAGTATTGTCCCCCATCCACCTGGACCTGGATTGCCTAAACTACTACCATCACTGTAAAGAAGAATTTTTTTCATAATAACCTTTTGTTAATTGTGGTTTGACTTTAAATGTTAATATTGAATTGCAATGGGGACATCTATTATCATAAATAGGATGCAATTTTTTACATTGTGTACATATAAAATCAAAATTTAAATCTATATCAACTTTTGAAGTTGAATTATTTGTAGATATTAGAACATTAAATTCAAATATATCACTAGAAGTTGAACTATTAATATGTTTTTTTGCACTATAGAGTTCTTTTAGAAATATATTATTATTTACAGCATTAAAATCTATATCATTAAAATCTAAATACCATAATAGATCCATAACCTTTGATAGACTAAATTTATTGATATTTTTCCAAAATAATTTTTTATTATATTTTAATAAAAATTCCATCACTAATCTTTCAATTATTTTATTTGCACTAAATATTTCCAAAAGTTTGATTGATTTTTCCTCAAATGATAATAGTGAATCATCAATTATTTTTAATGTAGTGATGAAAATTTCTTCTTTTTGTATATCTACATCAAGTTCTTTTAATGATTCAATAACATCTTGAGTTTTTGAATAATCCTTAAGTTTCTCATAAATTAATAAAAGATATTTTAATGCAATAATATTATGTGGTGAAAACTTTAAAATTTTTAAATAAATATCTTTACTTCTTTGTAAAAAACCACCTTTAAAATAAGTATTTCCAAGTAATTCAAGAAGTTCCTCTTTTTTAGTTGGGTCCTTTACATGTTCTAAAAGTGCTAAATAAACAGATATAGCTTTATTATAATCACCTTTATGTAAAAATGATGAAGCTAAAAGTATGATAGAATCAAAAGGGAGATTATAAGTTGTATAAAGATGGATATAATCATCTTCTTTTAAATCACCTAATTCGAATTTTTTAAGTAATTTTCGATATTCTTTTCTAGATTTTTTTTCAATATAAATATTATAAGCATATGTTAAAAATGAGACAATAAAAATAAGTGTAAATATTGTAAAGATACCAAATAATGGATCTCTATATTCAATAACCAATCCGTTCACAATATTCCTTATTTTTTTTAATTAAGTTTTTATTATATCAAAATTTTACTTATGATATAATCGATTTAATGATAACAAAAAATTCTATTGAAAACTTAAAAAATAATCTTGATATTGTAGATATTATTTCTCAATATTTACAAATAAAGAAAAGTGGAGCAAATTTTAAAGCTTGTTGCCCTTTTCATGGGGAGAAAACACCCTCTTTTGTAATTAGCCCCGCAAAGCAAATATATCATTGTTTTGGATGTGGTGTTGGTGGTGATAGTATAAAATTTGTTATGGAATATGAAAAATTATCATATCCAGAAGCTTTAGAAAAGTTAGCTTCAATGGTTAATTTTTCTTTAGAATATGATGATAATTATAAAAAGCAAGATTATTCTTCTATTGAAAAACTAAATGAATATTATCAAAAACTATTAACACATAACAATGTAGCGCATCAATATCTTTTAGATAGGGGAATTTCATCTTTTTCAATAGAAAAATTTGAGATAGGTTATGCTCCAACTTCACAAGATACAATTAATTTTTTAAAATCTAATTTTTTAAGTCTTACTGATGCACAAGATTTTGGACTTATTGATACCGGACAAAATGGATTATATGCTAGATTTATAGAAAGAATTACTTTTCCAATATATACATTAAATAGTAAAATTATAGGTTTTGGTGGTAGGACTATTACGGGACATAATGCTAAATATATAAATTCTCCTCAAACAAAACATTTTAATAAATCAAGACTATTATATGGCTATAATCTTGCAAAAGAGAATGTATATAAACACAAAGAGATAATTATAACAGAAGGTTATTTGGATGTAATTATGCTTCATCAAGCAGGATTTGATAATTCAGTTGCAACATTAGGTACTGCACTTACAGCTGAACATCTTCCTATTTTAAATAGAGGAGAGCCGAGAGTAATTGTTGCTTATGATGGAGATAAAGCAGGATTAAATGCAGCATTTAAAGCTAGTACTCTTTTAAGTCATAATAGTTTTGAGGGTGGAGTTGTAATATTTGGTGAAGGTTATGATCCTGCTGATATGGTAAAAGAGGGTAAAATTGAAGAGTTGAATAGTATGTTTAAAAATGTAAAATCATTTATAGAATATGCAATTGATTTTTTAATAGAGAGTTTTGATATAAATATACCAAGTCAAAAACAAAAAGGTTTAATAGAGGTTAATAATTATTTAAAAACATTAACTCCAATAATGCAACAAGAATATGCACCATATGTTGCAAGTGCTTTAAAGATAAATACAAATTTGGTAAATGTATCACAAAGTACAAATAATAATTTTCAAAAGCAAGTAGATTTGTCTCAAATTGATATAGGTGAATTGAGTGTTATAAAAACACTATTAGAAAAAAATGAATTATTAGAATTAGTATTAAATACAATTGATGAAGATATTTTTCAAACACATAAAGGGGAATTTCAATTATTTATAGAAGATAAAAATAATCCTATGTTAAGAGGGTTGTTGATACAAGATGAGGTAAAGATATATGATAAAGATGAATTATATAATCAATTACTTTTTATGTTAATACCGCATTATACAAAAAAATTGCAATATTTAAAAAATGACAAAAGTATAGAATTAAAATCAAAAATGAGAAAGATAAGGGAACTTCAAGATAAAATAGCATTATTAAAAAGAGGAAAATTATAATTTGTAAATAACTATTTTTTAATATTTAATATTGTAAAATACAAGAAAATTAACTAAAGGAAAAATATGGAATTTTTACATACAAATAATGCACCAGCAGCTATTGGACCTTATTCACAAGCTGTTAAAGTACATGGATTACTTTATACTTCAGGACAAATTGCTTTAACACCACGAGGTGATATGTTAGAAAATGATATTAAAAAACAAACAAGACAAATATTTGCTAATATTCAAGCTATACTAGAAGACAATGAAAGTTCAATGGATAAGATTATTAAAGTTAATATATTTTTAACAGATATGAATGATTTTGGAGTTGTTAATGTAATTATGGCTGAAGTTTTTGGAGATCATAAGCCTGTACGAAGTACAATTGCAGTTAAGACATTGCCCAAAAATGCGATGATTGAGATGGATATAATAGCAGAAATATCTGATTACCATTAGAGTTAATCTTACTTTAAACAAAAGCTAGGTATAATTCGCTTCATAAAATTTAGAAGGTGTATAAATGTACGCAATTATTAAAACTGGTGGAAAACAATATAAAGTTACTGAAGGTGACTATTTAAATGTAGATAAACTAAGTAAAGATTCAAAAGAGACTGTAGAATTAGACGTTATAGCTGTAAATGATGGTGAAACATTAATTACAGGTGCTGATGTTAAAGCAACAGTTACAGCAACAGTTATCGTTGAAGGTAGAGATAAAAAAGTTATTATTTACAAAAAACGAAGAAGAAAAGATAGTAAGCTTAAGAGAGGTTTCAGAAGAAGCTTCACAAGAGTACAAATTACTAAAATAGCTTTATAAGGAGAATTAGATGGCTCATAAGAAAGGTCAAGGTAGTACTGACAATAATAGAGATTCAGCCGGTCGAAGACTTGGTGTGAAGAAATTTGGTGGTGAAGTTGTAAGAGCTGGAAATATTATTATTAGACAAAGAGGGACAAAAGTTCATGTTGGTTCTAATGTAGGTATTGGTAAAGATCATACAATATATGCTTTAATTGATGGTGTAGTTAAATTTGAAATTAAAGATAAAAAAAGAAAAAAAGTTTCTGTTTACGCTTCATAAGTTAAGCATAATTTATTAATTAAAAGGTGCTACGGCAAATTTGCTGTGGTGCCTTTTTGTGTTTAAGGATTTAAATGTTTGTAGATAAGGCAAAAATTACGATTATA
>DAOVXU010000151.1 GCA_030635995.1 Arcobacter sp.
GCAAAAGCAAAAAAATATGGTATAAAAGTTTATACTATAGGGATAGGGGCTGTTGGGGATTATAATCCAGAGGTTCTTATGCAAATAGCAAAACAAACAAATGGTAAATTTTATGAAGCTAATAGTAAAGAGAAGATTGTGCAGATATATCAAGAGATAAATGAGTTAGAAAAAAGTGAGATAAAAACACAAAAATTTGTAAAAAAAGAGTACTTTTACCAATATGCTTTAGATATTGCACTTGGATTGCTTTTTATGCTAATAATTTTAAGTAGGAAAGCCTCATGACTTTTGATAATATATATGCTTTTTATATTTTAATAATATTGGTAGTTTTGATTTTTATAAGTGGTTCTATAAAAGATTATGAGAGATATTTTAGTTCTAATATGTTGGATAAAATTATAATAGGGAAAAGTCAAAAGAAGTTAAATTTTGGATTGCTTATCGGTAGTTTTATCTTGCTAATTATAGCAGTTGCTAGACCAATTATAGAGAATAAACCTATAAAAATACCACAAAGTAGTGTAAATATAGTGGTAGCTTTTGATATATCCAAATCTATGTTATGTGAAGATGTTTATCCTAGTAGATTGGATTTTGCTAAAAATAAGTTTAATAATCTACTTTCAAATTTAAAAGATGAAAAAGTTGGTGCATTGGGATTTAGTAGTAGGGCATTTTTAGTTGCTCCTATTACAAATGATTATCCAACTTTAAAGTATTTGATAAATAATATAAATTTAGAATATGTAACTGTAAAAGGTTCAAGTGTTATGGAAGCTTTAGTTAGTACAAATGAACTTTTGAAATCATCTGCTAAAAAAGCTTTAATAGTATTTAGTGATGGAACAGATAGTGATAGTTTTGAAGATGAGATAGAGTATGCAAAAGAGAATAAGATAAAAGTATTTGTATATGCTATAGCTACTAAAAAAGGTGGTGTGATAAAACTAAAAGATGGTGGTATTCAAAAAGATGGAAGTGGTAATATAGTGGTTACTAGACTTAATGAAAATATAAAAGAGTTAGCATTTGCTTCGGATGGTGCTTATTTGGAATTTTCAACATCTGCAAATGATATAAAAAGGTTTGTAGTGGCTATAAAAAGTAAGTTTAAAGAGAAACAAAAAAAAGATGTAGTTATTAAAAATAATGAGGAGTTATTTTACTTCCCTCTAGCTATAGCACTAATTTTATTTTTTGTAGCTACAAGTGGATTTAAAAGGGGTCGAAGATGAAAATACTACTTATGATATTTGGGATAGTTTTAACATTAAATGGCTCAATTATGGATGATATAAATCTATTTAAAGCACAAGATGCTTATAAAAAAGGGGAGTATAAAAACTCTTTAGAATCTTATACAAAACTTAGTAAAAAAACTGATGAAGTTCACTATAATATGGGGAATTTATACTATAAACAAAAAGAGTATAAAAAAGCTATCCAAGAGTATAAGAAGATTGAAGATAAGAAACTACAATATAAAAAATTGCACAATTTAGGAAATAGTTACGCTCAGTCAAACCAAACACAAAAAGCTATAAAATCATATCAAGATGCACTAAAATTAAATAAAAATAAAGATACACAATTTAATCTTGATATATTAAAAAAACAGCAAGAGAAAAAAGATAAAAAGAAAGATCAAAAAGACTCTAAAGATAAAAAAGAGAATGATAAAAAAAATAAAGATAAGAAAAAGTCAGATAAAGATAAAAAAGACTCTAAAGATAAGAAAAAAGATGATTCAAAGAAAAAACAACAAGAGCAAGATAAAGAAAAAAAGAAGAGTAGTGAAGATAAAAAGAAAAGCAAAAAAGATAAAGAGCAAAAAAAGATGAAAAAAGATGACAATAGTTCAAAACCTACTAAAAAAGAGGTATTATCAAATATGGAAGAGAAAAAATGGAGTAAGATGCTAAACAATAGAGGGGTAAATACTTTACTTATTCCACTAAATAGTAAAGGGGGAAAAGATGAAAATATCAATCCTTGGTAAGATATTAATTTTAGGAGTATTTCTTCTTGGTGTATTAGAAGCAAAAGTAACTGCATCACTTGATAAAATCGCAGTATATAAAGGCGATAGGGTAACTTTAATATTAAAAGCAACAGGGGAAGATATAAACTTTCCAGATATTACAAATATAGCTGGATTTAGAATAGAGGGTACTTCAAGTGCTAGGCAGATGTATATTGTAAATTCTCAAGTTACAAAAAGTGAAACTTTAAAATATTCATTTCATCCTACTAAAAGTATAACTATCCCATCTTATAGTGTAGAAGTTAATGGTAAGATTGAAAACACTACCCCTTTAACTTTAAAAGTGGTAAAACCTCAAGCTTCAAAGATAGGAGATGATTTTATATTTTCTTTAAAACTATCAAAATATGAGGCATATGCAGGTGAAGCTGTAACGGCAAGATTTAAATTTAGCTATAAAGTGGGTACAAATCCATTAGATGTAAATCTTGAAAAATTTGCCCCTAAACATTTTTGGATAAAAGAGCTTAGCAATCCAAAACCAAAAGAGGAAAATGGATATATTGCTCAAACTATAAATTATTTAATTTTTCCACAAATGGCAGGGGAACAAATAGTAGAAAATCAGATAGTAAATGTAGCTACAAGAGATAGAAGGACAAATTTTATTAGATGGGAGAAAATCCTTTCAAATCAAGTGAAAATAAAAGTTTTACCTCTTCCTCAAAATATAGAGGTGCAAGGGGAGTATTCTATAAAAACCTCAATAGATAAATCAGAATTAAAAGTAAATGAACCTGTAAATCTTACTTTAACTATTAAAGGATTTGGAAATATTGATGATATAGAGCCTTTTAAATTAGTATTAGATGATGAGGTGGTATATGCTTCAAAACCTGAAATAAAGAATTTTATAAAAAATGGAAAATATGGAGGGGAGTTTACTCAAAAGATTTCGATAATAGCCGATAAAGATTTTACAATACCATCAATTAGTTTTAAATATTTTGATATAAAAACTAAAAAGATAAAAGAGATAAAAACAAAACCATATACTATAAAAGTAAAAAGTAAAAAGAAAATAGCACCACAAATTCAGACAAATAGTGCAGTGAAAACTATCCAACTACCCCCTAAAATAATTATCCAAAAAGAGAATAGTGAGATAAAATTTATATATGCACTAATAGGGTTTACAATAGGGGCTTTTTTAGTTTATATCCTTACAAAAAAGAGTGTAATAAGAAAAGATGATACACCAATTCAAAAAAAGATAAAAAAAGCAAAAGATGATAAAACACTTTATACTATTCTTTTACCACATTGTCAAGATAAGAATTTAAAAGATATTATAAAAGATATAGAGGAGAATATTTATAATAATAAAGAGAATAAGATAGATAAAAAAGCTATTATTGAGTTGTTTGAGGAGCTATAAAATACTTTAAAGGCTACATTGTGTAGCTTTTTCGATAAGTTTATTTGCTACTATCTCATTTTCATTTATAAAATTCTTAATATTTAAATCATTTAAATCATCTATTTGTGCTTGGTGCGATATTTTTACTACAACTTCTATATTTGTATCTATACTTTTTATAGCTTCTGTGATAAGTCTTATTTTTTCACCATTATCAATTGCAATTATAACTGCTATCGCATTTTTTATCCCCATAGAGTTTAACATACTTTTAGAAGAGGCATTTCCAAAAAATACTATATCTCCTTTTTTATGACCTTGTTGAACATGATCCCTATCGTGTTCTATAGCCATATAGGTTATACCTTTTGCTTTTAGTTGTTTAACTATCTTTTGACCTAAATTTGAATATCCACATACTATAATATGGTTTGTAATTTCAGTAGATATAATAGGATTCTCTAATACTTCTGATTTATTTATAAAAAAGATATTTGTAAAATCTCTTACATATTTTAAAGCAATAGAGGTAAATATAAGAGATATGATTACAACTGATATCATAAGTTGATGTAGTTCATTTGAGATTAGATGGCTTGATGATGCAAGTGCAAAAACGGCAAAAGAGAACTCCCCTACTTGTGCAAGTGCAAGTGCAGTTTTAAAGGCTCTTTTTTTAATAGAAAAGATACTAATAAGTCCAAATATCAATAACCCTTTTATAAATAATACAGTAATTCCCAATCCAAGAATGGTAAAGAAATTATTAAGAACAAAATCTATATTTACTTGAATACCAACAGTTATAAAAAAAAGTCCAAGTAATATATCCCTAAAGGGGACAAGGTCAGCTTCTATTTGGTATTTATATTTTGTTTCAGCTATTAACATACCAGCTATAAATGCACCAAGTGAATAAGAAAATCCAAAGATATGGGCAAAAAGTGCAGATGATAAAACAATTAATAGAACTGTACCTATAAATAACTCTTCAGTTTTACTATCTACAACA
>DAOVXU010000031.1 GCA_030635995.1 Arcobacter sp.
TGCTTCTCAAGGATTAGCTTTAATGATAGAGGTTCTTTATCAAGCATCAGGGATGAGAATGCCAGTTGTTTTATGTCTAATCAATAGAGCATTAGCTGCACCATTAAATGTAAATGGAGATCATTCAGATTTATACCTTACAGGTCAATCTGGATGGATTTCGATTGATGCTTGTAATCCACAAGAAGCTTATGATTTAACTTTATGTGCATTTAAAATTGCAGAACATAAAGATGTAAGACTTCCAGTTATTGCAAATCAAGATGGATTTATGACATCACATACTGCACAAAATGTTATCCCTTTAAGTGATGAGGTTGCTGGAGATTTTGTAGGTGAGTATTTAGAAGTTAATTCATTATTAAATTTTGATACACCTGTAACTCATGGTGTTCAAACAGAATCTGATTGGCATATGGAGCATAAAGCAAAACAAAATGATGCTATGATGAAATCTCCAAAAGTTATTGAAGAAGTATTTGCCGAATTTGAAAAAATTTCTGGTAGAAAATATAATATGATTGAGCAATATAAACTTGAAGATGCTGATGTTGTTATTGTATGTTTAGGTACAACATTTGAAACTGCTCAAATTGCTTGTGATAATATGAGAGCAAAAGGTATCAAAGCTGGTATTTTAATGCCTCGTGTATTTAGACCAACTAGAGTTGAACAATTAGCTTCAATGTTACAAAATGCTAAAGCGATTGTATGTATGGATAGATCAGCACCAGGTGGACAACTAGGACAACTATTCCAAGATGTATCATCTTCACTTATCAATACGCCAGCAAGACCACTTATGAGTGATATTATTTATGGACTTGGAGGTAGAGATATGACTGTTGTTGAACTTGAAGAGATTTATACAGTTGCACAAGATGAAGTAAATGCTGGAAAACTTAATGGATCTATCCAAAGATGGGTAGGTGTAAGAGGTCCAGAACTTAAATACTATACAGAAGGAAGATAAGATGGGTTGTAGTTTAATTGGTGGCGGATGTTTGCCACAAGGAAATAAAGAGATTAAAAACTTAAAATCTTTCTCAACAGCTGCTGAGAGATTTGAAGGTGCTCATGTACTTTGTCCAGGTTGTGCTCACTCTATTATTGTTAGAGAGATTTTAAATGCAACTAATGATAACTTAGTAGTTTCAGCATCAACAGGTTGTCTTGAAGTTTGTACTGCTGTATATCCTCATACATCTTGGGATTGTTCTTGGATACATATTGGATTTGAAAATAGTTCAACAGCAATTGCAGGTGCAGAGGCAGCTAATAAAGCTTTAAGAAATAAAGGTAGAATATCTGCGGATACTCCTGAAGCTAAGTTTGTAGCATTTGGTGGAGATGGTTCAACTTATGATATTGGTTTCCAATGGATATCTGGTTGTTTTGAAAGAGGACATAATATGATGTATGTTTGTCTTGACAATGAAGTTTATGCAAATACAGGGGGACAGAGAAGTTCATCTACACCAATTGGTGCTAGTGCTACAACTACTCCTGCTGGATCTGTATCTTATGGAGAGAAAAAACATAAAAAAGATATGATGTCAATTATGGCTGCACATGGTGCTCCATATGTTGCTCAAATTGCTCCAAATAAATGGAAGGATATGGTTAAGAAAATTCAAAAAGGGTTTGATGCAAATGGACCTGTGTATATAAATGCTATGTCTGCTTGTACAACTGAGTGGAAATTTCCGATTCATCAAACAATTGAAGTTTCTGATTTAGCTACAGATTCATTAGTATTTCCATTGTATGAGATCATTGAAGGTAGAGAATTAAATATTACATATAGACCAAAAAATATAGTTTCTGTTAGAGATTATCTTGGTGTTCAAGGTAGATTTAAACATCTATTTAAACCTGAATTTGAGCATATTATTGCTGAAAAACAAAAAATTGTAGATAGAGATTGGGAATATTTACAACGAAGAGAGGAAGCAAGAGTATAGATTGTTGCCGTAAACACGGCGAATAAATACTTTTTTTACTTTAGTCATTTACTAAAGTAAACTCTTGTCGTAAAGAAAAGAATTTATTCTTGGTTTACGACAACAATTTTCATTTAAATACTTAGTTATATTCTCAAAAGTTAAAACTACACTTTTAACTTTATATTTTCCTCAAACTATTTTGATATTATTTCATTATGAAAAAAACAATACTAACTTTAACAACACTTGCTACACTTGCTTTTGGGTCTATATCTGTAAATGATAATATGGGTAATTTTTCATCTATTGATCAATTTGATAAGGTACATACAGTTACCACTTCAACTAAGCAGATGATTTTTGCTTTTAAGAAAGCTTCTGGACATACTATGAAAGAATTTCTTGGTACTAAGCCTATAGATTATTTAACATCAAAAAATATTTTATTTGTTGCTGATGTATCTGCTATGCCTACTATTATTCAATGGTTTGCTTTACCCTCTTTAAAAGATTATCCTTTTCCTATTGTTGTATTAAATGATGATGAATTATCTGCACAATATAAAGATGAAGAGAATATTGAGAAGATTATGGTTATAATTTTAAAGAATAAAATAGTATCTGAAATAAAATATTTTAATGATACAAAAGAGTTAGAAAAATATTTAGAAAAGTAAAGGAAAATAATGTCTAATATTAAAAATATCACAATTACAAAAGAGGCAAATATCTATTATGGTGGAAAAGTTACAAGTCGTACAATTACACTTGAAGATGGCTCAACACAATCTTTAGGGATAATGCTTCCTGGTGAGTATACATTTGGTACTCAACTTGCTGAGATTATGGAGATGATGAGTGGTGACCTTGAAATACGGTTACCAAATGAACAGTGGAAAACATTAAATACTCCAGAAACTTTTAATGTACCTGCTAATTCATCTTTTGATTTGAAAATTAAAACTGTTACAGATTATTGTTGTAGTTATATACAATAACATCTTTCATTAAAAAAGACCAATCTTTAGAGAAGTTCTTTTTGATATATGGTATTTTATGGGGGATTGTACAGTTTGAACAGTTTTGATGGATAAAACCATCTTTACCTTTTTTACTACTTCCATATTTACTATCTATTTTACAATAGCTTTTTGTTTTATTAAGTCTAAATAGTGGACAAGCACATAGATAACAATTAAGTTTTTTTATATCATGGCATTTTTTATTTTCTTTATAAAGTGGACAAAAGTTTGGTTCTTTTTTTACCATATTATCAAAATCAAAATACTCTATAATCTCATCATCACTTAAATGTGAAAGTTTATTTATAATGTTTTTATGCTTAAGTGAATGATTTTTTATCCAAGTTATATATTTCATATAAAATAATAGCTAAATATTTAAATATTTAATAGGAAAAAAAGTTCTAATAATCATACCTAATAATAAATATAAAAATTTAAGTTTACACATCTAAAAATAATGCTAAAATCAGCTATGAAAAATAAAAATATCATCCTTTTTACATTGTTATTTATCTTGATGAATGGTGTTGTATTTTATATTACAGAGTTAAATAAAGAACAAAGAGTAAAAGTAGCTTTAGATAAACATCTTTATAAATTAAAAGTTCATTATGAAGTTTTATTGCATCATCAAAAAGTATCTGCTGATGTGATAAGTAAGTCTACTATTGCTATGCCTAAAGTTATTAATATATTATCTCAAATCAAATCAACTACAACAAAAAAACAAAAAGCAATTTTAAGAGAAAAACTTTTTAATGTATTGAAAAGAAAATATGAGATGGTAAAAAAAAGGGATGTTTTACAATATCATTTTGTATTACCAGATAATAAAACTTTTTTAAGGATGCATAAGCCTAGTAAGTTTGGTGATGATATATCTGATGTTAGGTATTCTTATAAGTGTGTAAATAAAACTAAAAAACAAGTTAGTGGATTTGAACAGGGTAAAACAACACATGCTTTTAGACATGTGTATCCAATTTTTAGTAAATCTAGCACAAGTGCGAGTGATAAAAAGAAAAATTATTTAGGTGCTCTTGGTGTAGATTTTCCAAGTGAGGTATTACAAGATTATTTAACAAATATTGGGAAGCTACATACACATTTTTTAATACATAAAGATATTTTTAATGTAAAAGCTTGGGAGAGAAAAGATGATGACTTAAAATATCTTCAAAGTTCTGAGCATAAAGAGTATATGATAACTATGACAGATCAACATACAAAAGAGAAATGTGTTGTTCAAAATGAACTTAAATTAAAATCTATTAGATCCAAGATTGATACAAAAATATTACAAGGGAAACCTTTTAGTAGTTGTACAATAGATGATAATAATCAAGTTGATGTATTGTCCTTTTATCCTATAAAAAATATAAAAGATAAGAAAATAGTAGCTTGGTTGGTATCTTATGAAAAGAGTGATTTTCTCTCTATGACAATAAAAGGGGGAATGATTATAAGAATTATCTCATTTTTTGGATTGTTATTATTATTTTATTTTATATATAGAGTGGTACATCAAAAAGAGATTTTAGATATACAAGTACAAGAGAAAACAAAAGAGCTTAAACTTAAGGCAGATGACTTAGCTGAAACATATAGGGAACTTGAGGAGAGTGATGCTGAATTGCAAGAGTTAAATAGTCATCTTGAAGAGAAGATTATTATTGAAGTTGAAAAGAATAGTATGCAACAAAAACAGATAGCAGAGTCAGCAAAAATGGTACAGATGGGTGAGATGATAGGGAATATTGCACATCAATGGCGACAACCTTTATCAGTAATCTCTACATCATCTACAGGTATGTTGATGCAAAAAGAATGTGGCATACTTTCAGATGAGTTATTTGAGAAGTATTGTAATTCTATTAATGATAATGCACAATATTTATCAAAAACAATAGATGATTTTAAAAATTATATTAAAGGTGATAGAACACTAGAGCAATTTGATCTAAAGGATATTGTTGAACAATTTCTAAATTTAGTTGAAGCATCTATTAAAAGTAATAATTTAGATTTAATTTTGGATATAAAAGATGATATAAAAATTGAGGGTTATCCAAATGAATTGATACAGTGCTTTATAAATATTTTTAATAATGCTAAAGATATATTAATAGAGCAAGAGGAGTGGAATAGACTATTATTTATTATCACTACACAAAAAGAAGACAATAAGGTGATCATAAAATTTAAAGATAGCGGTGGTGGAATTCCTTCTGATATTATTGATAAAATTTTTGAGCCGTATTTTACAACTAAACATCAATCCAAAGGTACAGGTTTGGGACTTCATATGACTTATAACTTAATAGTAGAAGGGATGAAAGGGACAATAAAAGTAGATAATGTAACTTATAACCATAATGGTAAAAGTTATAAGGGTGCAGAATTTACAATAGAGTTATAAATAGGATAATTAAAATATATATATTTAATAGTTCCCTAAATTTAATATAAAATTTATTAGATAGTTATTTACTAAATCAAAATAAAATTAGAATTTTTGTATAATAATATATATTTATACAAAGGTCTAAAATGGAAGCATTTTTAAACGACGCAAAAATAGCAAAAGGTGTTATATCAACACTTGGTGGTGATATTAAAAATAAGATTTTACATCAGATGGCAGATGCTTTAGAGAGTAGTTGTGAATTTATTATTAAGCAAAATGATAAAGATATGAAAGCAGGAGAAGAAAATAATCTTTCATCTGCTCTTATGGATAGATTACTTTTAAATGAAACTAGAGTTAAAGGTATGGCCACTGCTATTCGTGAAATCTCTGCACTTAAAGATCCAGTTGGAAGAATACTAGATGGTTGGACAACTGATACAGGGCTAAATATTCAAAAAGTTTCTGTTCCTATTGGTGTGATTGGGATTATTTATGAAAGCCGACCAAATGTTACATCTGATACAGCTGCATTATGTTTTAAGAGTGGAAATGTTTGTATTTTAAAAGGTGGGAAAGAGGCTGAAAATAGTAATATTGCTATTGCAAAAATACTTCAAGATGTACTTATAAACAATAATCTTCCAAAAGGTATAGTTTCACTTTTACCAGATTCTAGTCGTGAGGGTGTTGCAAATTTAATAGTTCAAGATGAATATGTTGATCTAATCATCCCTAGAGGTGGAGAGGCACTTATAAAGTTTGTAAGCAAAAATGCAAGTGTTCCTGTGGTAAAACACGATAAAGGTCTTTGTCATACTTATATTCAAGCAGATGCTAATTTCCAAAAAGCTATTGCCGTTTGTATAAATGCAAAATGTAGAAGAGCTGGAATTTGTGGAGCGATGGAAACACTTTTAGTTGATGAAAAGATTGCATCTGAAATATTACCTAAACTTCAAGTTGCTTTTAAAAAGTATGATACAGAACTAAGAGGTTGTGAAAAAACTCAAAGTATTATAGATGTTTCTCTTGCTACAGATGAAGACTTTGATACAGAATATTTAGATAATATTTTATCAATTAAAATAGTTAAAGATACAAATGAGGCTATTGAACATATTGGTTTGTATGGTTCAGGTCATTCTGATGCTATTATTACAGAAAATTATACTGAAGCTGAACTATTTTTAAATAGTATAGATTCTGCTTGTGTATATCTAAATGCCTCTACACAGTTTACAGATGGTGGAGAGTTTGGATTTGGTGCTGAAGTTGGAATTAGTACTAATAAACTTCATGCAAGAGGACCAATGGGACTAAATGAACTTACAACTTATAAGTTTAAAATTTTAGGAAATGGGCAGGTAAGAGGATAATGATACATGAAATAGCATCAGTATGTACATATTGTGGAGTTGGTTGTGATATAACAGCAGTAGTTGAAGATAATAAAATTCAAAAAATTTATGCGCAAGCAGATGGATATGTTAGTCGTGGAAAGCTTTGTATAAAAGGTAAGTCTGGATATGAATTTGTAGATTCTGATAAAAGAGTTCGAGATGTTAGAATTAAAAAATCTTTTATAGAAGATAACTTTGAAGCTATGCCTAGAGAACTAAAAGCTAGAAGTCATACTTTAGTTAGTTTAGATGAAGATTGGTACATATCAAATTATGAATTTGCTACAAGTTTAAGTGCTTGGAAATTAAGTGAGATAAAATCACAATATGGTCGCCACTCATTTTCGGCAATGGGGGGAGCTAGAACCTCTTGTGAATCTGCATATTCCTTACAAAAGTTTGCAAGACAAACTATGGAGTCACCAAATATTGATAACTGTGCTAGAATTTGTCATGCACCCAGTTTAAGTGGTATGAAGCCTACTATTGGTGAGGGAGCAGCAACTAACCCTTATGATGATATTTTTAAAACTGATTTTATACTTGTGATTGGTTCAAATACAACAGAAGCACATCCTATAGTTGCAAATCGTATGATAGAGGCTGTTAGGCATAAAACTGCTGAACTTGCTGTTATGGATGTACGAAAAATACAGTTAAATAAGTATGCAACTTATGAGGCTGTTATGCCATTTGAAGCAAACCTTTTAGTTATAAATATGTTAGCATATGTGATTATAAAAGAGGAGTTATATTGTCAAGATTTTATAGACAATAGAACTGCTGGATTTGAAGAGTTTAAAAACTCTATTTTAAATGATAAATATGCAAACCCCACTTTTATGAAAAAGATTAAAGGTTATGAGGAGTTAGCTGATACAATTCCACAAATTGCAAGAAAATATGCTACAGGTAAATCTATGCTATTTTGGGGACTTGGTATCACTGAACATCTTGATGGTTCTTATGCTGTTATGGCACTTGTACATCTTTCACTTATGACTGGAAATGTTGGTAAAGAGGGTACTGGACTTATGCCTTTACGAGGACAAAATAATGTGCAAGGTGCTTGTGATGTTGGATGTTTACCATACTATAATCCAGATTATCAAGTACCAAAAGAGATTGGACTAAAAACACCTGAAACTGTAGATGCTATGATTGATGGAAAAGTAAAAGCTCTTTATGTTATGGGTGAAGATTTTACCCATGTACATTCAAATCAAAATAAAGTAAATAAAGCTATAAAAAATCTTGAACTTATAATTGTCCAAGATCTTTTTATGAGTGATATTGCACAAAAAGCTGATATAGTATTTGGTGTAAAATCAGCATATGAAAAAACTGGAATATATGTAAATGCAATGAGAAGATTGCATCTTTCTCAACCAATAGTACAAAATGATTTGCCAGATGATTGGGAAGTTTTAAGAGATATTGAAAATAAAATCAAGGGTGAATTTTTATATAGTACAAGTGAAGATGTATGGAATGATATACGGATAGATGCACCTTATAGATTTAGTGGGGCTTCATATCAAAAGCTTATTAAACATAGAAGTAAAGGGATGCAATGGCCTGTACAGCGTACTGATACACCTATACTTCATCTTGAAAAATTTAGAACAGAGGATGGATTGGGGCAGTTTATCTATCATCAATACAATTTACGAGAACAGATTCAAAAACTTGTAAATGATGAGGTGAGTGAAACTTATTATCTTACTACAGGAAGAATGATAGTTCATTATAATAACTCTGCACAAACACAACATAGTCCAAAACTTATAAGTAAACATAGCGAGGATATTTTACAAATATCTGATAAGGATAAAGATAAATTTAGTTCAAGCAAAGTGATACTGAAAAATCAATATGGTCAAACAGATCCACTAACTATTAAATTTGTAAAAACTCTAAAAAAAGGAACTATGTTTTGTACTTTTCATCATGCTAAATCAAAAATAAATTATATTTTTGGAGATGCTTCAGATGAATTGGTAAAAACTGCAAGATTTAAATCAACAGAAGTGGAAGTTGAGCAGATCTAAAGGGGATTATTTTGAAGATAAAGCTGTAGAGTTCTTATCTTTAAATGGTTACTTAATAGTTGAGCGTAATTTTTATGCCAAAAAACTAGGGGAGATAGATATAGTAACCACTAAAAATGGTGTATATCATTTTATAGAGGTAAAAAGTGGAGAAACTTTTGAAGCTGTTTATAATATAACTCCATCTAAACTTAGAAAGCTTTTACGAAGTGTTGAATATTATCTAAAGGTGAAAAAGTTAGATGTTTCATATTGTATAGATGCAATGATATATGCAGGTGAAGAGCTTGAGTATCTTGAAAATATAACACTATAGATCTGAATTAATATTGTCCATAAATTTCTCTAAATTTATCTTACCATAGCCATAATAATCACTTTTTCTAATTGAACTATTTGATTCATTGGGTTTTGAACTATTTATTTCAAAATCTTCATTTGTTGCATAAACTAAAGTATTATTTGTATTTATTATTTCAATAGTGTAATTTCCTTCAGATAAATCATCAGTTACAGTAGAAGAGAAAGTATTATCTCCATTTATTAATGATATTAAATATGGTCCATATGTTATATTAGATTCAGAGGTAAGTTGAACTTTTATTTCACTATTACCTGAAGTTCCTAACAATCCTGTGATAGTAGGAAAAGATGAAGATGAATTTATCATTTCATCTAAATATGGAGTATCATCTCCAATTGTATCTGTAGAATATTTAAGTATATTTTGTAATTGTTCTCTTGTTAAATTTTTATTTTTTTCTAAGGCTAAAGCTAATACTCCTGAGATAATTGGGGCAGAAGCTGATGTTCCTTTAAAAAAAGCTGATGAACCATTCTTATATTCATTGTATCTATTATAGTCATCATTAGTAGCCCCAAAACTTCCAATTGGATCTATTGTTGTTATACCTAGAGTTCTTCCACCAGGGGCAACTATATCTAACTCATTACCATAATCACTATATAATGTTCTAAGATTATCTCTTTCTGTTGCTCCAACTCCAATAACTGTTGATATTGCTGATTCATCATTTTGCATATTATCACCAATATGGTCACTTCCACCATTTCCTGATGCAAATACAATAATAACACCTTTTCCACCTCTAGCAGTTGAAGATATAGTTTTGATATAATCTCTTACAGTATCACTAACTGCACCTGTTCCCCAACTACAATTAATAATATCTGCTCCATAATTGATAGCTTGATCAAATTGTGCAATAAATGACGCATCAGTACCGCCATAAGGTGGATATTTAATTAAAATAAGCTCTACATCAGGGGCAATTCCTCTTATGCCAATATTATTGTCATCTGCTGCAATTATCCCTGCAACTGCTGTTCCATGAGATTCACTTGCTAGAGTATGTGATACATCTGTACTAACATTACCAGTTGAACTTATAGCAATTTTTTCTATAATTTTATCTTTTATCTCTGGATGGTTTACATCAAATCCATTATCTATTACAGCTACTTTAATACCTTTACCTGTATATTTTGAAAAGATATCTCCTGCATTTATATGTGCATTATCATTAATATTATTTTGAGCATAAAAAGTTGTATTATGATTTATTGACCATTGTTGATATAATAAAGGTTCATTTATTATTGTTGAAGCATTTTGTTCTGTTGTAATAGGAGTTACACTTTGTTTATTATCTGATTCAATACACCCTATAAAAAAAAGTATTAAAAATAATATAGAAAATATTCTCATCTTTTATCAATTTGCCTTGTAAAATTTGGATGAGCAAATTGAACTGTTTTGTCTTCATATAATCTATTTGATATATCAAATATAGTTGATTTGTCTTTTACCTTTAGAAGATAGATATTTTTTGTTAATTGTTTTACTAAAGTTAGAGAGTATTTTATTAATAGATTATCTATATTAGTAGAAGAGGTTTTTATTAAAATTTCATCATTTACACCTACAGTTTTATTATTAGGTGTTGTGAAATAGTTTAAATTTGATTGCGTAGATGTAGCTTTTAGTGAAAATATTTTTACCTCTTGTACTGGTGATATATATACTTTTTTACCATTTTGATAGAAGTAAGTATCACTAGAATATAAAAAGGTGAAAATAAGTGTAAACAATAATATATTAATTTTCATAAAATTTCACTAAAAATCTAATAATGATATCTGCATTGAGCAATAAGCAATGAGGTATCTGCAACTTTATAAACCAATCTATGTTCTAAAGTAATCCTCCTTGACCAATATCCACTCCAGTTATATTTTAAAGGTTCAGGCTCTCCTAAACCTTTGAAAGGAACTCTATTGATATCTTTAATTAAAAGATTAATTCTTTTTAATATTTTTTTATTATTCTGTTGCCAATGAAGATAATCTTCCCATGCTTGATCTGCAAAAACTAAATTCATTCTTCAATTAACTCTTTTGTATTTCCCAATCCTGCTTCAAGTTGAGTAATTGCACCATTTAATCTATTTGCATTATTAGAACTCTGCATTAAATACGAAGTCTCTTGCATAGATTTATAATCTTCTAATGAAATCATTACAATAGGTTCTTTACTTTGTCTTGTTATTGTTATAGGTGTATGGTTATTTATAATAATATCCATCGTCGATGCTAGATTTTGTCTAGCATATGAAAACGTTTGTGTCTGCATAATAATCCTTTTTAGCTATATATGTACATATATTAGTACATATATAATAAATGATGGCTTAAAAATTCATATTTGTTATTTAGTAACTTAATACTAGATTTATATAAGGTCCATGAAATTCTGTATTAAATTCTGTTAATAAGCTATATGTTCCTTCTTTTTTATTTGCTTCTATTTCAAGTTTATTATATCTATATCCTGCAGTAAAACCTAAACCGACACCGCTATCTGTTTTATATTTAATTTTGTATCCCAATAAAGCATCTATAAATTTTGCATCAGATTTTTCTATCCATTCCTCAAATCCTGCTGCTTTTTGATCTAGTTTACCAACACCAGCTATTATTGAATAAATTATTCCATTATAACTTGTTCTTTTGTCAAGTAGTCTTTTATTATCAGCGACTAAAGTTATAAAATTACCATCAAGTTCCACATCTATTAAACCAATAGTATCAATTATTCCATCACCATCAACATCAATTTTAACTGCAGTATCATTACTATTATCAGTTAAATAAAAATCAAGTGGAACTTCATAGTTATATTTTCTATATCCGATACCAATAGAATCTTGAAATGGATAAACAATTAAA
>DAOVXU010000137.1 GCA_030635995.1 Arcobacter sp.
AAAACAATATATTCTGGTGCTATCTCAAAAAAAGTAGGATATATATTAAAAATCCACCCTAAATATACTATCCATAAAAGTATCGCACCAAGAGGAGTAGGAATACCAACAAAATACTTTCCAACTTCACCAGCTTCAGCTTCAATATTAAATTGTATCAATCTTCTTAAACCTGAAATGATATAATATACAAATGCAAATATAATAATAGGTGTATTTAAAAATAGTTCTTTTCCATCAATAACACCAAAATATATAAACATTGCAGGTACAATTACAAAAGATAAAAAATCAGCATATGAATCAAGCTGTACACCAAATTCCGTTGAAAGTTGATATTTCCTAGCGATTTTACCATCTATTATATCAAAAGCACCTCCAAGCCAAGCAAAAAGTGCTGCTCCAAAAAACTCTCCATGAGTTAAAAAATACATAGCTATAATTCCTGAAGCTATATTAAAAAATGTAACTAAATTAGCTAAATTAAAATGGTTATTTTTGTCAAATAAAAATGTCATATCGTATATTGATCCCTTCCGTTTTCTTTTGAATGATATAGTTTATCATCTGCTGCTTTATAAAGCTCTTTAATTTCTTTATTAATTGAATTATTATCAACCAAAGTTACACCCATAGATATTGTTAAATACCCTGTAGCACTTGCAGTGTGTGGTATTTGCAAATTTTTAATATTTAATTGTAAATTATCAAGTGACTTTTTTAACTTTGAAATTGTAATATCAAATATAATTACACCAAATTCCTCTCCACCAATTCTAAATATATATTCGTATTGTTTATTAAAACTTTTTCTTAAAGTATTTGCCACACTTTTAATAACCATATCTCCCATATCATGCCCATAAGTATCATTAAATGGCTTAAAAAAATCAATGTCAAGCATCACAAAAGCACATTTCCAATTATTTTCTTTTGCAATAATTGTCATCTTAGAAAATATTAAATCAAAATGTTTTCTATTATAAAGATTCGTAAGACCATCCGTAATAGAATCTATCTTATATTTATTTGTTAGTTTTTCTAGTTCTGTATGTTTTTGTAAAGAAAGATATATAATATAAGCTACAAGTGCCAGAGACATTAATAAAATAATAATTAAACTATATTTTAAATACTCATTCATCTGTTTATATTTTTCTAAAAATACTTTCCTTTGAGAAGAAGCTACATTTACTTCATATTCAATTATATTATTTATATTTAATACAATATTTAGGAATAATTTAGAATCGTATCTTTTAAATGATTTTAAAATTTTTAGATCTATTTTTTTTAATATCGCTTTCTCTTTATTAGTTTTATAACTTTTATAATAATAGTTCCAACCTTCTGATATCTTTTTTTTATCTTTTTTTAGCAGTTTGTTAATATAAATAGCCTTATCATATATATTTACAATATTATGTAATTTATGTACTGGTATAAATGTACCAAAATAAAGGTTATCAATCTGTTTTTTTAATTTATCTATTTGATTAAAAAATAAAAAACTACTAAATATTAAAGATACTATAATCACTATAGGTAAAATAAAAAATCTTTTATTATTAAATATATTCATATAACTTTTCTATTTGATTTTCATTAAATATTTTAATTCCATTATATTGAAGTGTATTTGCTGCTATCCCTATTCCATCAATAAGTGTTGAAGAAAATGTTCCATCATATATTTTTATATTTCCACAAGAGGGTGATTTAGATTTTAGCAATGCAATCTTTATATCATACTTTTTACAAATATCTAAACTATTTATTGCTCCAGATTTAAAAAAATCTGTAGTTTCAATACCATATTCATTTTCTATTTTCAATGGATTATGACTAATTATTTCAGAAGGTATTCTAGGTACTATCATCCCTCCATCAACTTCAGGACATACAGGAAATATCTCAAAAATTTCATTTAATTTATCTAAATTATCTATTAAATTATTTCCTCCATCATATTTTACGTTCATCCCTAATAAACAAGAACTTACTAATAATTTTGGTTTATTAATCATCTTGAGTATCTAATTCATCAATATCAAAAAAAGTATTTGGATGAAAGTTTTTAAATGCAGCTTTCATAGAGATAAATATTTGAGGGTTTTCCTCTTCAAGTTTGGCTAAAAGTTCTTTTGTATTTTGTCTAGCATGTGGCATTTTTATATCCATTCTCATAGCAGGGCAAGATTCATCTCCAATAACACCTATTTCATTTGCACTAGCAAAGGCACGAAGTTGTCTTTCTCTACAAAAAATCAATGGTCTTATAACCATAAGTCCATTATTAGCTTTATAAATTGGAGGCATAGATCTCATACTACCATTATAAAAGAAATTCATAAAAAAACTCTCCATAGCATCATCTAAATGATGTCCAAGAGCCAATTTATTATATCCACCTTCAAGAGCATATGTATATAAATAGCCTCTTCGCATACGAGATACAAAACTACAAAAAGAACTATTCTTTCGTATTTTTTCTTTAGATATTTCAAATATTTTTGTATCAATGATCTCATGATCTATATCATACTCTTTACAATGATCTGATAAAAATTGAACCTCTTCTCCCATACCATATGTTATAGTAACTGCTTTAAATTCAAATCTAAAAGGAGCTTTTCTTTGCATTCTTTTTAAAGCATGAATCAACGTCAAAGAGTCTTTTCCTCCAGAAAATCCAACTAAAACCTTATCACCCTCTTTTATTAAAGAATATTCGGCATTTGTTCTACCAATCACAGTAGTTAATTTTTTACTTAAATCTAACAGTTTATAATCCTTTATCAATTATATAATTGAAAGTATAACATAAAAAAAGGGTTAGTAGAAAATCTACTAACCCTTTTTTAACAATATTATAAAATAATACTATACAAATGAAATATAAGCCATTTGTGTAGCATCACCCCTTCTAATTCTTGTTTTAATTATTGAAGTATATCCACCATTTCTCTCTTTATACTTTGGTGCAATTTCATTTAATAATTTTTTAGTTTGTTCTTTATCTTGTAAAGATGCAAAAACTAGTCTATGTGCATTTAAGTCATCAACTCTTGCTTTTGTTACTAATCTTTCTATATATCTTTGTAATTCTTTTGCTTTTGGAACTGTAGTTTCAATTCTTTCTCTTTCAATTAAAGCAATTGCCATATTTTTTAACAATGCTTTTCTGTGAGAAGAAGTTCTACTAAGCTTTCTATATCCGTGCTTATGTCTCATAACTATCCTTTATATCTACTAAGCTTTTAATTGCTCTAGTTTTTTTCTTAAAGCTGAAGCAATATCTTCTGGTAATGTATCTTCGATTGGGTAACCCAAAGATGCAAATTTTTCTGCAATCTCTTCTAACGATTTTTTACCTAAGTTTTTAATATTTTTAACTTCTACTTCACTCATCAATACTAAATCACCTACATACTTAATTTTAGCTCTATCTAAAGAGTTAAAACTTCTTGCACTTAAATTTAGTTCATCAATCTTAACTACTAAGTCTTTTAAATCAATATCAGACTCTTCTGTTTCAGCTTCAACAATTTGAACCTCAGAAAGGTTAAATACTTTATTAAAAACTGACATTTGATCATACATAACTGTAATTGATTCTTTAAAAGCATCAATTGGAGATATTTGACCATCTGTTTCTATTCTAAATACAGCTTTTTCAAAATTAGGATTGTCTTCTACAAGAATTTTTTCAATCTCATATGTTACTTTTTTTACTGGTGTAAAAAATGCATCAATTGGTATATATTCTTTTCCAACCATATCTCTAATCTCTTCAGATGATACATATCCAATACCTTTTTGAACAATTATAGAAAATGTCAAATTATGATCATCATTAATAGTTGCCAAATAGTTATCTTCACTAACTACAGTAATATCATCATTTGATAAATCCGCACCTGTAATAGTTTGTTTTGAATTAAAAGTATATTTTACTTCAATTTGATCTTCACCATTATTAATCTTAAATTTCATATTTTTAAGATTTATAACAAACATTGAAATATCTTCAAGCATACCTCTTACAGTATCAAACTCATGAGTTGCACCTTCAATATTTACAGCTATTACAGAGTATCCAACAGAACTACTCATTAATAATCTTCTTAATGGATGCGCTAAAGTTATAGCATAACCACTTTCAAAAGGATAAGCACTAATTTTTGCTACATTAGTAGAAACTTGTTCAATTTCAACTTCAGTAGGTAAAAATGGTGCTGTTACAAATTTTTTCATTCTATTATCCTTTTTTTATTATTTAGAATATAACTCTACAATTAATCTTTCTTCAACAGGAATAACTACTTCTTCTCTTGTAGGGATTCTTGTAAATGTTCCAGATACTTTAACTTTATCAACTTCAACCCAATCAACCATACCAGTTTGATTTGTAAGCTCTAAAGCTCTTAAGATTTGAGTATTAGTTTTAGATTTTTCTCTAATATCAATTTTTTGTCCAGCTTTTACTACAAAAGAAGGAATATCTACTTTTTTACCATCAACTAAAACATGTCCATGTGTTACAAATTGTCTAGCATTTGCTCTTGTTGTAGCAAATCCCATTCTAAACACAACATTATCAAGTCTTGTTTCAATTAATGTAATTAAGTTAGATCCGGTATTACCTTCACTTCTTGCTGCTTCTTTAAAATATTTTCTGAATTGTTTTTCAGATACACCATAAAGAATTTTTGCTTTTTGCTTTTCTTGAAGTTGTGTACCATACTCAGATAGTTTTGTTCTTCTTTGTCCATGTTGCCCAGGAGCAAATGGTCTTTTTTCTAAAGCACTTTTTCCGTTAAGTCTTCTCTCACCTTTTAATCCAAGGTCAGCATTAAGTCTTCTTTCTAATTTCTCTACAGGTCCTCTATATCTTGCCATATTACTTCCTTACACTCTTCTTCGTTTTGGTGGTCTACAACCATTATGTGGTAATGGAGTAACATCTTTGAACCATTTAACATTGATACCTTCAATAGCACCAATTGCTTTAACAGCAGTGTCTCTACCAGAACCTGGT
>DAOVXU010000017.1 GCA_030635995.1 Arcobacter sp.
AAAGAATATGATATCTTAACCGCAAGAGGGGTAAAAGAGGCAAAAGATATTTGTAAAAATAATTATTTTGATATAGCTATTATAGATTTAGGCTTAGGTGATGGAAGTGGAGCTGAAGTATGTCAATATATAAATGAGAATAAAAAAGATACTTCTATCCTTATCTACACAGGTAGAGATTTAACAAATGATGAAGCAGACTTTTTAAATGATATAAGTGATGAGATAATTATTAAAAATCCAAATTCCCATGAGAGATTAAAAGATGAGATAGTAAGATTTTTAATTACACCTGACACTACAGTAAATGGACGATTTAAACAACATATTCAAGATATAGATTATAGTGATATTGATGTAAATAATTTAAAAGAAAAAAATGTATTAATAGTCGATGATGATATTAAAAATATTTTTGTATTAAGTTCTGCATTGCAAGAGCATAATATGAATATATCTCATGCAAAAAATGGTCAAGAGGCATTAGATTTTTTAAAACAAAATAAAGATATAGATATTGTATTGATGGATATTATGATGCCTATTATGGATGGTTATGAAGCTATGAAAAGAATACGAGCTGATGATAAGTTAAAGCATCTTCCAATTATTGCAGTTACAGCAAAAGCTATGGCAAAAGATAAAGAGGAGGCTCTTAAAAATGGTGCAGATGATTATCTTACTAAACCTATTGATTTAGAAAAATTAGCCTCTATGATGACTATGTGGATAAATAAAGAATATTAATAGTGATAGATATAAAAATAGAAGATAGGGAGTTAACCGAATTTCTTATAGCAATTCAAAATAAGTATAGTCATGACTTTATCCACTACAATCGTAATACCATTAAGAGAAGGATTGAAAATCATTCTATAAAGTTGAGTGTTAGTAATTTCAATAACTACTGTGACTTGATATTAAATAATAAAAATTATTTTAATGAGATGTTTAATTATTTTAGCATAAATATTACAGAATTTTTTAGAGAACCTAAGCAGATTAAACTTTTTATAAAAAAAGTTTTACCTTATTTAGATTCATTCTCACATATAAAGATATGGTGTGCAGGGTGTAGTAGTGGAGAATCACCCTACTCTACAGCTATTATATTATATGAAGCTGGACTTTTAAATAAAAGTCAAATTTATGCAACAGATTTTAATAATCGAATTTTAGCACACGCAAAAGATGGATTATTTGATATAAAAGATTTTAAACAAAACAATAAAAATTATAATTTAAGCGGTGGTAAAAAAACTTTTCAAGAATATTTTATAAAAAAAGGTAAGTATTATCAAATTAAACATTTTCTAAAAGAGAAAGTACTCTTTTTTAATCACAATCTAGCAACAGATGGTGTTATGAATGAATTTCAGCTAATAATTTGTAAAAATGTTGTAATATATTTTAATAACGAATTAAAACGAAAAGTTATAAATCTTTTTAATAATTCACTAGAGTGTAATGGTTTTCTAATTTTAGGTGAGAGTGAGTATCTACCTGAAGAGTTTAGGGATGAGTTGGAGTCTTATATTCCAAAAAGTAAGGTTTATCATAAAAAATGCAAATAAATATTTTAATAGTTGATGATCTAAAAGCAAATCTTATCTCACTTGAAGCTTTACTAGAATCGATAGATGAAAGTTATAATATAATACAAGCTAATAGTGGTAATGAAGCCTTAGAACAAACTTTAAATAAGAATATTGATTTAATTATATTAGATATACAGATGCCTGATATGGATGGCTTTGAAGTAGCACAACTACTTAAATCAAATAAAAAAACTGCCAATATCCCAATA
The DNA here is from genome assembly GCA_030635995.1 of Arcobacter sp. GTDB lineage: Bacteria > Campylobacterota > Campylobacteria > Campylobacterales > Arcobacteraceae > CAIJNA01. Next base: position 1,808 of record DAOVXU010000017.1, read on the forward strand.
ATATTTTTAACTGCTGCTTTTAAATCTGAAGAATGGCTACAAAAAGGATTTGAATTAGGTGCAATTGATTATCTTACAAAACCTATAGATGAAAATAGATTTATAAATAGAATATCTTTATATACAAAACTTATAAGTACTATATATGAGAATAGAGAAAAAGATAAAATATTAAATGAACAATCAAAAATGGTAGCTATGGGTGAGATGATTGGGAATATTGCACATCAATGGAGACAACCTTTATCTGTAATTTCTACTGGTGCTACTGGTATCCTTATGCAACAAGAATTTGATATACTAGATACTGAAAAATTAACTAAAACTTGTAATATGATAAATGATAATGCACAATATTTATCTAAAACCATTGAAGATTTTAAAAACTTTATCAAAGGTGACAGAAAAATAGAAAAATTTAATTTAAAAGAAAATATAAAAAGTTTTTTAAATCTTGTTGAAGGTTCAATCAAAAGTAATAATATAAAAGTTATCTTAGAATTAGAAGATGATATAAGCATAGATGGTTATCCAAATGAATTAATACAATGCTTAATAAATATATTTAACAATGCAAAAGATGTATTAAAAGATATTGAAAATAGTGATGATAGATTAATATTTATATCAACATTAAAAAAAGAAAATGATATTTTTATCACTATAAAAGATACTGGAGGGGGGATACCTAGTGAGATATTGCCAAATATATTTGAACCATATTTTACAACAAAACATCAATCTCAAGGTACAGGTTTGGGGTTGCATATGAGTTATAATTTAATTATAAATGGTATGAATGGTTTAATTAAAGCTGAAAATACAGAAACTAACTATAATAATAAAATATATAAAGGGGCAATATTTACCATAAAACTTCCAGTAAAAATATAATTATTGAAAAGAGAGAATATAAGCTAATTTTAGCTAGACTATATAACTTATTTTACTGGAGAAATTATGAAGAAAAAAGATGTTAAAAAAGTTGTTTTAGCTTATAGTGGTGGATTAGATACAAGTATTATCTTAAAATGGCTTCAAGATGAATACAATGCTGAAGTTATTACATTTACAGCTGATTTAGGACAAGGTGAAGAGGTAGAGCCAGCAAGACAAAAAGCACTTGACAATGGTATAAAACCGGAAAATATCTTTATTTTAGATATTCAAGAAGAGTTTGTAAAAGATTATGTATTTCCTATGTTTAGAGCTAATGCTATCTATGAAGGTGAATATCTTCTTGGAACTTCTATAGCTCGTCCTTTAATTGCTAAAAAACAAATTGAAATTGCTGCTCAAATGGGTGCAGATGCTGTATCACATGGAGCAACAGGAAAAGGTAACGATCAAGTTAGATTTGAGCTTGGTTATTTAGGATTAAATCCAGATATTACAGTTATAGCTCCTTGGAGAGAATGGGATTTAAATTCAAGAGAAAAACTTTTAGCATATGCTAGAGAGCATAATATAAATATTGATGCAAAACATGTAGATGAAAGTGGAGAACCAACAGTAAGTCCATATTCTATGGATGCAAATTTACTTCATATCTCTTATGAAGGTCTTCACTTAGAAAATCCAATGAATGAACCTGAAGAATCTATGTGGTTATGGACTACTTCTCCCCAAAATGCCCCTGATAAAGCAGAATATATCACTATTGGATATAAAAATGGAGATCCAATCTCTATAGATGGTAAGAATTTATCTCCTGCAACTATGCTTAGAACTCTAAATGAATATGGAAATAAACATGGAATTGGAAGACTTGATATTGTTGAAAATAGATTTGTAGGTATGAAAGCTAGAGGTTGTTATGAAACTCCAGGTGGAACAATTATGCTTAAATCTCATCGTGCAATAGAATCTATCTGTTTAGATAGAGAAGAAGCTCATATGAAAGACGGAATGATTGCAAAGTATTCTGAACTTATTTATAATGGTTTTTGGTTTTCTCCTGAAAGAGAGATGATGCAAGCTGCTATTGATACTACTCAAAAATATGTTCAAGGAGATGTAAGACTTAAACTTTATAAAGGTAATGTTACAGTTGTAGGAAGAGAGTCAGATATGTCACTTTATTCTGAAGAACATTCAACTTTTGAAGAAGATGAAGTTTACAATCAAAAAGATGCAGAAGGTTTTATAAGATTAAATGCACTAAGAAGAATTATTGCTGGTAAAAAAAGAGGGTTAAACGGTAAATAAAATGAAAAAACTATTTTTAATTATAACTTTAATATTTACTATATTATCCATAAGTGGATGCACTCAAAAACAAGAAGCATATGTTCCTACTCAAACTATAATTAAAGTAATTAAAGCGAGTACATAAATATGAATTATCTTAAAGATTTAAAAACAATTTGTCAAATCAATTCTTATACCCAAAATAAAGATGGTGTAGATAAGGTTGGAGCAAAAATGCAAGAGTGGCTTGAAATTATTGGATTTGAAACTACTACTTATAAAAGAGAGTCTTTAGGTAATCATCAATTATTTACAACACCAAAAATAGCTGGTGATAAAATTTTATTTTTAGGTCATAATGATACTGTATTTCCAGAGGGTCAATTTGATAAATATCATCAAGATGAAGATTGGGTTTATGGACCTGGAACTTGTGATATGAAAGGTGGGAATATTGTTGCTCTTGAAGCTTTAAAAGAAGTTTATAACACAAATGGCAAACTACAAAATGTAGATTTCTTTTTAGTTTCAGATGAAGAGACAGGAAGTGATGATTCTAAATTTATCACTTTAGAATTAGCTAAAAATTATGATTATTGTTTTGTATTTGAAGCAGCAGGAGAAAATCTTGAAGTTGTAACAGGTAGAAAAGGTGTTGGAACATACACTATAACTATTGATGGACGTGCATCTCATGCAGGTACAAGTTATCTAAAAGGTATAAATGCTAATCTTGAGGCTTCATATAAATTACAAGAGTTAACTAAACTAACAAATTTAGATATAGGAACAACTGTAAATGTAGGAAAAATTTCTGGTGGAATTGGTGCGAATACAATTAGTCCAAAATGTGAGCTTCTACTAGAGATAAGATATAAAATAAATAGTGAAAGAGATAGATTACTTAAAGCTCTTGATAATATTACTAATACCTCTTATATTGATGGAACTATCTCTACTCTTGATGGTTTAATTCAGAGAGATGTTATGGAACCAAATCAAAAACAATTAGATTTTATAACTAAGTTAGAAAAAATTTCTGGTCATACAATACCAACAGAACAAAGAGGTGGAGTAAGTGATGCAAATCATATTGCATCTTGTGGTGTTACTACATTAGATGGCTTTGGTCCATTTGGTGATGGTGATCATACAATTTCTGAGAGAGCATTAAAAAGCAGTTTTGAACAAAGAATTAAGATGATGACAAAAATATTAATTGAGCATCAAATTAACAATAAATTTTAAATTAAGGGGATAAAATGAGCAAAGATCGTACAATTGGAATGTGGCTATATAATAATGGTGGTGGAGATAAGATTGGTAAAAAGATTATTAAAAAACTACAAGATAGAGATATTGAAACTATAAATGATGTTAGACTACATGATTGTATTGCAAAAAATTCTCATATCTATTTAGATGATTTAAAAGTTGATAAATTAGATTTAATGTTCTCTTACAATGCAGGACAACAAACACAATACCAAATGTATCTATATCAAGCATTAAATAGAGTAATTCCTATGATTAACTCTTATGATTCTTTTGCTTTAACTGAAGATAAGTTTCATACCTCTTTTGTATTAAGAAATAATGGTATTGCAACTGCTGATTATAAACTTTGTCATAGAGATAATGGAGATGCTCTTAAGAAGATTATTAAAAAATGGGATAAAATGGTATATAAACCAACTGATGGTTGGGGTGGAGTTGGACTTACTAAAATTGAAAGTGAAGCTAATCTTGATATGCTTATGCCTTTTTTAAATCAGATGGATTTAAGATACTTTTATGTTGAAAGATTTATAAAATATGATAATACAGATTTTAGAATAGATATAGTTGATGGTCAATTTATAGGTTGTTATGGTAGAAAAGCAAGTGGAAGTGATTGGCGAACAAATATTACAGCAGGTGGATCTGTTTTTATGAGAGAAGCACCACCAGAAGCAATTAAACTAGCTATTGATGCATGTAAAGTTTGTGGTGTGGATATTGGTGGAGTGGATATTATATATGATATAGAAAAAGAGGAATATCTAGTACTTGAAGTAAATGGTATACCAGCATTTGCAACACCAGAACAAGAAAAACAAGGATTAAACTTCAATGATAAAAAAATTGATTTAATTGTAGATATGATAGATAGAAAAACAAGTAAATAAAAGGATAAATAAAATGGCGCTTACAAATAAACAATTACCAAAATTAGGTTTTCTTTACATGGATCATGTATTGAGATTTTTTGATCATTCAAACTTTAAGGGTTGGCCAAATAAGATTGAAACTGTTACATATCATTGGGGAAAAGATAAAGCTAGATTTGTTAAAGAGGTAAAAAGAAAGAAGATTGATGTACTTATTGGAAATATACCTGCAACTGCATATGAAACATTTAGGGAGATTCAAAGAGAATTACCAAATGTAAGATTTGTACCATCTGTGGATACTCAATTTTCAAATAAATCAAAAGAAAATGTTACTAGATTTGCATGGAAATATGACCATCCAATCCCTAAAACATATATTTATTACAATAGACCAAATGGTGCTAAATTTTTAGAAAAATGTGAATATCCAAAAATTATTAAAAAATCTTATGGACCATCAAATTATGGTGGATACTTTGTACATAAAGTAGATTCTGCTAAAGAAGCTAAAGAGTTATATGCAAATAAAAAATACCACCCTATGTATTTTCAAGATTTTGTACCTATGGAAGCTGATATTAGAGTTATGTTAATTGGTCATAAACCAGTTTGTGCATTTTGGAGAAGAGCCCCTGAAGGTGAATGGCTTACAAATACTTCACAAGGTGGAAGTATGGACTATATGGATGTTCCTAAAAATGTTTTAGATCTTGCTGTTCAAGTTTCAAAAGATGCAAAAGCTGAATATTGGGCTTGTGATGTAGCTTATGGAAAAGATGGAAAAGTAAGAATTCTTGAATGTGCTACTGCATTTGCAGCATTTCCTTATATAAGAGATTGGATTGGTCAATATATTATGTGGAATGTTAGTGAAGGTAGATTTAGAAAACCACATATGCCAATGTTTAATTGGGAAGAGCTAGGTAAAATAGATCCTTCACTACTTAGAACTATGAGACATATCACTTTTGGTGCGTACAATGCCTCTTATGATGGTGCTTATTTTGGTAAGACAAAGAAAATGCATGGAGATGGTGAAAAATATATCCATGAATTAGATGAAGAGTATAAAGTGTATGGTGTTAAGAAAAGATTTACTGAAGAGTGGCCAAGTGAAATATATAATTATCAAGATAGATTTTCTCTTAAAAATTTAAAAAGTATGAAAGTACCAAATCTTAAAAAAGAGGATGCACCAAGCCCTGATGAAGCAGATGAATCAACACAAATGCCAAAAGTTTCACAAGAAGAATTAAAAGAGATAATAACATCAGTTTCAGGTATTGGAAAAAAGAAATTTGAAAAAATTATCGATGAACTTGGTAGTAGTGAAGAGGTTGTGGGTGTATTAGAACAATCACCTTCTATACTTTTAAATATTAAAGGTATCACTAAAAAACTTGTTGAAGAGATAACAAATAGATGGAATCTATTTAAAAATTCTTAAACTCTAAAATCAAATTGAAAAAGAGAATATTCTCTTTTTCTTAATAGTAAATAAATAGAATAATTTACTATAAAATCAGCTAAAATATTTAATCCCATACTAACCATTATTAAGATATACTAATAGTTATATATAATAAATTATAGGATTAAAATTACTAATGAAACAACAATATAAATCATATCAACAAACTTGTGATTTTTTACAGGAATGTGTTAAGAACTATCCAGAATTAATCACAATAAAATCAATTGGAAAAACTTGGGAAAAAAGAGATATCTTACTTGCTACTATATCCCTAAATGTTGAAAATGCAAATCTAAAACCTGCCCTACTTTATACAGGTACTATCCATGCAAGAGAATGGATAGGAAATGAATTAGCAGTTTCTTTTATAGATTATTTACTTAAAAATTATAATACAAATCCAAAGATTTTAAAAACATTAACTAAAAATACACTTTATATTGTACCTTGTCTAAATCCTGATGGATTTGAATATAGTCATGCTCATTTTTCATTTTGGAGAAAAAATAGAAGAGATAATGGTGATGGTACTTTTGGAGTTGATTTAAATAGAAATTTTTCTATAGGTTATCAAAAGTCTACTGATACTGCTTCAAATGTATATAGTGGTCCTAAACCATTTAGCGAACCAGAAACATCAGCTATGAAAAATTTTGTTGATAATCATTCAAATATTACACTTGCTTTAGATTATCATTCTCAAGGAAATGTATTTTTTCCTGCACATAATTTTACACATGAAGCTGAAATTGAAGGAACAGACCTTAATACTATTTGTGCCAATATGAATTATGAGATACATAAAGTTACAGGTAGAAAATATGGTATACATAGAGGAAAACCACCAACTAAACTTATAAGTGGTAGTGGAAGAGAATATTATTATAGTAAAGGTATTATATCTGTTGTTGTGGAAGTAGGAACTAGAAATATTCCTGATTTTATGCAAAATATGAAAGAGAGTATAGATGAAAATATTCCTGCTTTACTACATACATTTAGTGAAGCTCAGAATTATTCCAAACATGCTCCTAAAAGAGTTGAAAACTTTCATATAGATAACTTTAATGCAAATGAAGTTACATTAGCTTGGGATTATTCTTGTAATAAAGATATATATTTCCAAATTTTTAGAAATACAGAAAATAAAGAAGCTTGTAATGAATCAAATCTTATTTGTGAAACATATAATAAAACTTTTACAGATATACAACTTCAAAGTGGTACTGGATATTATTATTATATAAGAGCAGTTAATAACTTGACTCAAGTAAAATCACCATTTGCACCAAAAACAAAAATAAAAACACTTCTTGAAGCAGATGAATTTAGTAAAACTATTTTTCCATCTCCAAATGAAGTTGGTTATGTAGCAAGTAGATTAATTGAAACAAATAGAAAGCACTTTGGATTAAATTCACTTTTTATAGGTATAAATGAAACAAAAGGTATAAGTTATGGTGTTATGCAATTTAATATTGATAATATACCTAAAGATGCCATTATAAAAGATGTAAGAATCTCTTTATATCCACTAAATAGAGTAAATGCTAAAATTGAAAAATTTGGGGAATGGTCTATATCTTTTGTTGATAATGAAAGTGTATCTGAACTTAGTGATTATGAACAAATAAATAATGCAAAGATTATAGAAACACTTGGTCAAACTATACCTTCTGAACAATTAACACAGGGGAAATGGAGCCATTGGAATTTTAATAGCAATGAGAAAGATATATTACAAAAAGAATTAAAAAGTGGTAAATTATTATTTAGAATTCAAGGACCAACTACATTACCAGAGGGTAGAGATAGTCAAATGATGATGTTTGATCTAGGTTATGGAAATTTTGGAGGTGGTATACACTATAGACCAAATATAGATATAAAATACACAATACCAAGTGATGAAATAATATTGGAAGCATCTGCTATTACTACTATTGGAAAAGATGAAATTAAAGAAGATAATTTAATTTGTGGTTTTGATAAAAATAATAATAAGATTTATGGATTAATGGAATTTGACCTTAGTGTTTTACCAAATCCAAATGAAACAATAATTACAGATAGTTATATAGAGATTAAAAATAAAAGTGCAACAAAAACAAAATATGATATAAGATACAATGTTGAATTTGTTGATGTTGACAATACATCATATGAATCAATTCAAAATAGAGATAGAATTGAATTTATAGGATATGAAGTGAGTAGAAGTGATCTGCAAAAAAATAAAACACATAAATTTATTTTTGATTATTATTCTATGCTTGCATTAGAAAATGTACATAAAGAAAATAAAAATGCTAAATTTATTATTAAAGCAACAGCTTCAGATATAAAAAATCATATAGTAGATTGGTATGCTAAAGATAATAAAAATAGTGTTAAATTAGTAATTAAATACATAAAAAGAAGAAAAGAACCTGTCTTTACAGTAAGTGATGTAAAATATTCTATAGAAAATAATAAAATTAAACTTAGATGGGAAAACCCTACTTGCGATGATTTTAAAGGTGTTTATGTTGTAAGAAATAGATTTCATAAGCCAAAGAATCATCTTGATGGAGATAAAATATTTGCAGGTAGAGATAGTTATACTTTTGATGATTTTGGGAGTGTAAGTATTTCAAAATATTATGCAATATTTACATATGATGATATGCCAAACTATAGTGAACCCATAACAATAGAATATAAAGGAATATAAATGTTATTAAAATTTAAAAAATGGTTTCCTAAAGTTAAAAAATCAGCTTGGATAGCTCCAAGTGCTGATGTAATTGGAAATGTAAAAATAGGAAAAGATAGCTCAATTTGGTTTGGTGTAGTGATACGAGGTGATGTTCATAAAATCAGAATTGGAAAAAGAACATCTATTCAAGATCTTAGTATGGTTCATGTTACTCATTATAAAAAAGAAGATATGAGTGATGGAAACCCAACAATTATAGGTGATGATGTAACAATTGGACATAAAGTTATGCTTCATGGTTGTACAATTGAAAATGGTTGTCTAATCGGTATGAGTGCAACTATATTAGATGGTGCAATTATAGGGGAAGGTTCTATCGTAGGAGCTCATTCTTTAGTAACATCAAATAAAGTTTTTCCACCAAATAGTCTAATTATGGGAAGTCCTGCAAAAGTTGTAAAAACACTAAGTAAAGAAGAAGTAGAGAATTTAATAGCTCATGCTGGTCGATATGTTAAATTTAAAGATGAATATAAATAGTATTTAAATACTATTTATATTATTTCGAAAAAGTCTAAAAGGTGAAAAAGTTTATTCTATAGGCAAGCTAACTATAAACTCTGCTCCAGTATATTGATTTCCATCATATTCATAATTAATATTATTAGCTTCAACAGTTCCATCCATACCATCAACAATAAATCTATATGTTAAATGAAGCCCGAGTCCTACCCCTTGAGCACTATGTTTAGTAGTGGTATATGGCTCAAAAATTTTTGGTAATATATCATTTGATATACCACCACCATTATCTTTTATTTTTATAATTACTATATCATTTATCAATTCACTTGTGATAAATATATATTTACTATTATTATTTGTAGATATTAATATATCTTTTGAGTTTTCAAAGATATTCATTAAGCATTGAATTAATTCATTTTTATAACTACATATCTTAATATTATCTTTTAAATCCAATATTATTTCTATACCAGAATCTTTAATAGAATATGCAATTAAATCTAAAAAACTATCTATAATATCCTCTATTCTAAATACTCTTTTTATACTATCTTGCTTTATTAAATTATTAAAATCTTCAAGAACTGTTGATAAATATTGAGTACTTTTATCAATTGAATTACAAAAACTATTTAATTGATCATTATTTAAAGAGGTAAGTTCATTTTGTAGTTTTATAGCTGAAGCACTTGAAGAAATAACAGATAAAGGTTGTCTCCACTGATGCCCTATATTTCCTATTAGTTCCCCTAATGCTGCCATTTTTTGAGTTTCTATTAACTGCATTAAATGTTTTTTGTGATCAGTTTTTAAATTTATTTGTCCTATGATTTTTTTTAGTTTTGATTCTAACATATCTAAATCAATTGGCTTTAATAAGTAACCCTCAACTTGACACTCAATCGCATCTATAAAATAATGACTTTCACTATGTGCTGTTGTTAATATAATATGTTGATTTTCATCAATCGTTTTTATATGTTTAGTCATCTCTATACCATTCATATTTGGCATATTTATATCTGATATAACAATATCAATTTGATTTTCTTTATATAGTTCAAATCCTTCACGTCCATCAACAGCAACATATAATTTACTTGAAAAATACTCCAGAAAGTTAGTTAATTCATCTCTTACTTGCTTCTCGTCTTCCACATATAATATTGTTGGTTTTTTATCACTTCCCACTTTTCTTCTCCTTTAAAAAATTTATTACAAAACAAGCACCATTGTCTGTATTTGACACGCCAATATTACTGTTCATATTATCTATAATCATTTTTGACATATAAAGCCCCATACCAGTACCTTTACCTTGTGCCTTTGTAGTATAATATGGTTCAAATACCCTATCAATTATATCAATAGGAATGCCACCTGCATTATCACATATTGTAATACTTCCATAATTTAGTTGTATAACTATATTACCATTATCAATATTATTTTCTACTATTGCATCTTTTGCATTACTTATTAAATTTAATACAACTTGTTGGAATTCACTTTTAAATCCATGGATAGTAAAATCATCACCCTCTATTGATAGATTAATATTAACACTGTTAAGTTGTGCCCATTGTATAGAAACTGTATCTTCAATAGCTTGTTTTATACTAAAATCTATCATATTTTTATCTGTTCTAAAAAAGTTTCTAAAATCATCTATAGTTTTGGACATAAAATTTATAGTCTTTTTATTCTTAACTATATAATTACCTATAAACTCTTCATCTATTTTATTAGCTTTAAAATCATATTTAAGATTCTGTATACTTAATGATATTGCATTTAAAGGTTGTCTCCACTGATGTGCAATAGCCCCTATCATCTCACCCATTTGAGCCATTTTCTTAGATTGAAATAATTTTTTTTCGATCTCTTTACTTTTCCCGACCTCTTCTTTTATTCGATATTCTAAGTTTTCATTTATCTCTTTTAAATCTTCACTAATTTTATTTAAACTTTGTGTTTTCTTCTCAACTTCAATCTCTAATTCTTTTTTATAAGTTAAATTTTTATATATGAAATAAAATAAAAATACCATAACTATAAAAATAATAATATTTGAATATTTATAATACTTAATCAAATTATAAATATTGTCATTATTAGTATATGCTACAATATATGCGGCAACATCATTTTTCAATGTATCTTTTATAGGTAAAAATGATATTACTTTGATTGTATTTTTATCTTCTACATATACTGCAAAAGATCTTTTTAAAGACATTTTTTTACTAATCTCTTTTTTTAAAGGATTGATTATATTAATTTTAGTGTGTTGAAGCTGATCATTATTTGTATGTTTAGTTAAAGCAAACATATAATCATTATGTTCAATACTTGGAATATATTTTTGTATTAAATCTTTAGCTTCCCATGTTTTTACATTAAAAATGTCTTTATTAACTAAAAAATGTGAATGTATCTTATTTACGCTTAATAATTTTTCTTGAATAGCATATGAAGCTAAAGATATTTCAACGGCACCTAGATAATTATTTTTATCAGTTAAATTTTTATTAAATTCTTTAAACAGTGGAAATACATATCTAAAAGCATGAGTTGTTCTCCCTTGCTCAAATCCAACAATCTCTTTTTTTGTAGAGTTAGTATACTTAAAACTATATCGGATATCTGCTATATTATCTCCATATTTACTAGGCTTATGCATTCTTAAAAAAGAGTTATTGTTTGGAAATACAAATTGCAACTGCAATATTCCCCTTATCTTTAGCCTATTATACCTAGGAATTAAGAGTTTATATAACTCTTTTCTTAAAATAACTCTTTCTTCTTTATTGCTGTTTTTGGCTTTTGAAAATACTTCTATTATTTTTTTATGGTTCTGTATTAAAACTCTAATACTTTGCACATCATTAACAAAATAATCCATTGTTAAATCATAATGCAATTTTAACTCTTTAATCTGTTTATTTAATTCTAAATTTATTCTTTCATTTTTGGTTTCACTATTTAAATAAAAGAATATTGAATAAAAAATAACAAAAAGTGATGACATTATTACTTTTAATCTCAAATTCAAACCTTTTCAACTATTATTTTTAAGTTACATATTTAATACTATTTTAACTAAAAACATATAATTTATAGGCAATTTTATAAAATAATACCAAAGTAATTAAATTCTTACTCTTAATAAAAACATAATCACAATGGGAATATAATTGATGAAGTTATAAATACCATAAAGGGCAGAATATGTTTAATTTTATAAAAGTAAAGGTCTTAATATTAAGTATATTGGGCATATTTCTTTGGTCAGGATGTTCAGCAACTACAACTAAACATATCCTAGTATCAAGTAATAGTACACAAACCAATAGCTCAATAAATAGTTATCTTGAATCTATCAAAGAATCTAAGCCAAAATTAATAGTTTTCTTAAATAGTTTCCCTAAAGGGGCAGATTTACATAATCATGCTAGCGGAGCAGCTTATATTGAATTTGGACTAGAATATGCAGTAAAAAATGGTTATTATTACAATATCAATAAACTAAAAATTATTGCATCTTCAGATGATATAAAACATTCAAATATAGAAGGTTGTGACTCATCATCTGCGAATAATATCTGTTTAATTAAAGTTAGTAAGCTTATATCTAATCCTAAAATGCTTGCTAAATTCTTAGATATTGCAAGTATGAGAGGATGGCACCAAAATACTGCAAATG
>DAOVXU010000101.1 GCA_030635995.1 Arcobacter sp.
AACAATATAAAAAACAAAATAATAAATCTTATGATTTAGTGATTAGTGATATAAATATGCCCAAAATAAATGGTATTGATATGTCAAATGCTATATTAGAAATAAACCCATCTCAAAAAATTATTATCCTTTCTGCAAATAATGATTCTAAATCTTTGAATGATTTAATAGATATAGGAATATCTTATTTTCTACATAAACCAGTCAGACTACATAGTATAATTCCACTTTTCCAAAAAATAGTAAAAGAAATACAACAAGAAAAACAAGAAAATGAAGCATTTAATAATATACAAGAACTTAATTATGAATTAGATGCATTTATAGATACCTTTGATACGCATGTAATAGCTTCAAGAACTGATTTAAAAGGTGTAATTACTTATGCAAGTAAAGCTTACCAAGAGATATCAGGATACGGTAAAGAAGAACTTATAGGTTCTCCACATAATATGATTAGACATCCTGATATGCCAACATCTGCATTTAAAGATCTATGGGAAACTATACAAGCTGGTAACTTATGGGTAGGTGAAGTTAAAAATCTTAGAAAAGATGGTTCTTTTTATTGGGTAAAGGCTAGTATTTCCCCATATTATAATAAAAACGGGGAACATGTAGGCTATAGTGCAATTAGACTTGATATAACAGCACAAAAAGAGATAGAAGAATTGCATAATAGTGTAAATAACTTATTAAATAATATTAAAGAGGGAGTTTTATTATTTGATATAGATATGAATATTAAAGATGAATATTCTCAAAAATGTCTTAATATATTTGATAAAACCGATATATCTGATATAAAAATTGATAAACTTTTATTTCCAAATAAAAATAGCAAAGAGAAGATGATTTTTAATAAAGGATTTAGTCTTATTAAAGAGTCTATAAGTATTGATGAAAAATTAGTATATATAACTTTATTACCAAAAGAGATCTATATAAATAATAAAAATATAGAACTAGATTATAAGATGTTAGATAATAACAACTTTATGCTAACCCTTTTAGATATCACTAAAAAGAAAACTTTAAAAGAAAAAATTAAAAATCAAGAACAGATACAAAAAATGATAGTATCTGCCGTATCAAATAAAAATGAACTTGTAGAATTAAAATCAAATTTTACTATTTTTCTAACTAAAATGCATATTAATTGTATTGAAAATATATCGCAGTTTTTATATGATCTACACACTTTTAAAGGTATGTTTTCACAAAAAGAGATGGTACATACTGTTAATGCTATTCATAACTTAGAATCAGATATTAAGACTTATTTAGATCAAAAAGACAATTCTAATATATCTGAACTATTAAATATTGTAAAACAATCTTCTCTAAAACAACTATTTCAAAAAGATATGGACATATTAACAGATACTCTAGGTGAACATTATTTTGAAACAATAGAAAATGATCTTAGGATAAATATCTTAAATAAGTTGGAAGAAAAATTAAACATTTTAATTGAACAAGAGGTAGTTGTAGACACAAGTGTATTAAATAATTTATTATATGATGTTATTCAATTAGGGGAAGAGACTCTTTATTCTTTATTGACCAATTATTCTAGTTTAGTATCTCAAATAGCTGAAAAACTTAACAAACAAATATATCCTATGGATATAAAAGGTGATCACTCCATTTTAGTACCAACTTTGTTTAAAAAGTTTCTAAGAACATTAATTCATATATTTAGAAATAGTATTGACCATGGTATTGAAGATGCTGATACTAGGTTTAATTTAGCTAAAGATGAAAAAGGTTCAATTGATTGTGAATTTTTAAAAGAAGATAATAATATAATAATTAGAATAGCTGATGATGGTTCAGGGATAAATATAGATAAAGTAATAAATAAAGTGATTAAAAATGATTTATTATCACAAAATGAACTTGATAAACTAAATGATATGCAAAAGTTAGAATTGGTTTTTCTAGACAATATTAGTACTAGAGACGAAGTTACTCAATTATCAGGAAGAGGAATAGGACTTGCTACTGTAAAAACAGAGCTATCTAAATTAAATGGAAAAATTAAAATTATAAATAATATAGGAGAGGGTACATTATTTCAATTTACTATACCATTACATAATAAAAATCTCACTCAACAAGATGAATTAGATATAATTATACAAACAGCTCAAGAGTATTTTAAGAATACATTATTGTTAGATAGTTTAAAAGTAACAAATTTAACTCAATATCAACCAAATCACAGTGTTACAACAATTTATTTAAGTGGTGGTTTAGATGGTATTTTTGTCTTTGAAATTGATGATTCTATGCTAAATTACTTAGCAAATATTTTAATTCCAGATGGATTTTTGCAAGAGGAAAGTGAAGAGATAATGGAAGACGTACCCAAAGAGATATTAAATACATTTATAGGTCTTTAAATTCATCACTTCACAAAAAAGAATTATAATAGTATTAATAGATCAGTACCAGCAACTTTAAATGTTAAAGATATAGAAAAAATCGTAAAAGATTCAAAAAATTATACATCAGTAAAGATAAAAACTTCAAAGGGTGAATGTATATGTTCACTTATAAAATAAATATAAAAAGGAATTTAAAATGTTAAGAATATTAATAGTAGATGACTCAATAATTATGAGAAATGCTTTAAAAAAAATTATCAAAGCACTTGGTCATCAAGTAGTTGGTGAAGCTAGTAGTGGTTATCAAGCAATTGAAAAATATAAAAAACTAGTACCAGACTTTACAACTATGGACATTACAATGCCAATGGAACAAGGTATCCTAAATGGTGTTGAAGCAATGAAAAAAATTATAGAATTAAATAAATTTGCAAAAATAGCGATGGTAACTTCACATGGAGAGGAAGAATTAGTTATGGATGCAATAAAAAGTGGAGCAAAAGGCTATATTTTAAAACCAATTACAGAGGAAAAAATTGTGGAACTATTGTCAAAAATATTCCCTGATGATTGGATAAATTAAAATTAATAATTCCATTATTATAAAAGTAATATAACAAATTATAATTTGTTATATTTTTAGATACAATGTATCCATGAATAATACCTTTAAAGAACAACTAAACAGTCTTTTAAACTGTGATTTAAAATCGTCATTTCCAATTGCAAGGGCGATGAAACGAAAATTATGCTTTTATGTAGGTCCAACCAATAGTGGAAAAACATATAAAGCAATGAGTGAACTTAAAACTGCTGATTGTGGTGTATATCTTGCACCTTTACGACTTCTTGCACTTGAAAACTATGAATTTCTACAAAAAAGTGAAGTGATTCCATCTTTAGTTACAGGTGAAGAGGAGATATTTCACGAAGATTCTACACATATTTGTAGTACTATTGAGATGGTAAATTTTTCACTTGAAACTGATATTTGTGTAATAGATGAAGTTCAAATGTTAGCAGATGAAGATAGAGGTTGGGCTTGGGTAAATGCTATTGTTGGCGCACCTGCATCTAAAGTAATTATGACAGGTAGTGTAAATGCTCTTGATGCTATTAAAAAAATTGCTTCATATTTGGGTGAAGAGTTAGAGATAGTAAAACATAAAAGGATAAATCCTCTTGAAGTATTACCTAAATATATCCCCCTAAAAGAGATTACAAAAGGAACTGCACTTATTGCATTTTCTAGAAATGATGTTCTGAAATACAAATCAAAACTTTCAAAGTTTTTTAATGTTTCTGTTTTATATGGAAATCTAAGCCCAGAAGTAAGACGAGAAGAGGCAAAAAGATTTAGGGAGGGTAAAACTGATATATTAGTTGCTACTGATGCTATTGCTATGGGACTAAATCTTCCTATAAAAACAATCTTATTTACAACTGATACAAAATTTGATGGTATTAGTAAAAGAAAACTTTATCCAAATGAAGTGATACAAATATCTGGACGAGCAGGAAGGTATGGACATCACGAAGTTGGATATATAGGAGCTACATCTGTATCTGCATTAAATCATATAGATGAGATGTTTCATACACCTATGAAAACTTTAAAGCCACCATTTAAAGTAAAAGCAACTATGGAACAAATAGAGGAATTATCTTCCCATCTTCAAACAAAATCTTTAACAAAGATACTTTCATACTTCTCTAAACATATGAAATTCTCAGGACCATTTATAGCTACAAATATCTCAAATATGATAGAGTTATCAGCTATTTTAGATAAAAAACATGGTCTTAAAATACAAGATAAATATATACTTTCTCAAGCTCCTATAAATACACGCTCTCCTCTTATAAGAGACGCCTATTTTGCATATATAAATGCCATCTTTAAAAATAAAAAGTGTGATTATAGACTTTTTATAAATACAAGAAAATTAGCCTCAACTCAAAAAGATCTATTACAAGCAGAAGATGAAGTAAAAAAAATATCTTTATATTTATGGCTTTCTTATAAATTACCAGAGATATTTATAGATGCAGATAAAGCATTTAACAGTAGAATAGTAGTAAATAAATATTGTGAAGATTCTTTAAAATTAAACCTATCAAATTTAGTGCGACCAAAAAGAGCACATTACAATAGAGATAAAAATAATAGAGATAACAATGACCAAAATAATAAACCATTTAAACGAAGAAGAAAACCAAAAGATGATGAAAACAATCGTTCAAGTTCTAAAAGGAGAAAACATACTATGAGGAAGAGGGAATATTAAAAACTTTTCAAAAGTTGTATAAAAGATATACAGTTTTAACTTTTTTCTCTCTCTAATATTAGCTATAATTTCCTAATTAAAGATTTTAGGAGATGATTATGGATGCTAACACAGCTTATGTTATTGATACATTTTTTGCACTTTTTGCTTTTGTATTAATTATATTTATGGTTCCAGGTTTTGCTATGCTTGAAGCAGGACTTGTACGGACAAAAAATGTTACAGCAGTACTAATGACAAATGTACTTATTTATGCGGTTGCTTCAATGGCTTTTTTACTTATAGGTTATTCTGTTGCATTTGGTGACTTTGGTTCTGATGGTATGAGCCAATGGGCTGCTGTTTTATTTCAAATGGCTTTTGTTGGAAAAGTTATAAATATAATGAGTGGTGGGGTTAGTGAAAGAGCTAAAATACTTCCACTTTTAGCTTTTGCTGTTATTATGTCCGCTATTATTTATCCAATTGTTGTAAATATATCTTGGGGTACAGATATGATTGATGGTACTATTCTTGATCTTAATATGTATGATTTAGCTGGTTCTACTGTTATCCATTCAACTGGAGGATGGGCTTTACTTGCTGCTATTATGATTATGGGTGCAAGAAAAGGGAGATATACTAAAACTGGTGGAATAAGAGTAATACCTGCTTCAAATATTCCACTTGTAACACTTGGTGCATTTTTATTATGGATTGGTTGGTTTGGATTCAATGGAGGAAGTGTAGGAAGTATCTCTTCTATTGAAAATGCAAATGCAGTAGCACTTACCATTCTTAACACAAATACAGCAGGACTTGCAGGTGCTATTACAGTTGCATTTATGATGTATTTAAAATATAAAAAACTTGATATTACAATGATATTAAATGGTGCATTAGGTGGTCTTGTAGCAATTACTGCTGGTCCTGATCTATATAATATTTATCAACCAATATTAATTGGTGCTATTGGTGGACTTTTAGTTGTATTTGCTGTTCCATTTTTTGATAAACTAAGACTTGATGATCCTGTTGGGGCTTTATCTGTTCACTTGGTAAATGGTATTTGGGGAACTTTAGCTGTTGGTATATTTACTGATAAATTATTTTTAGATCAATTAAAAGGTGTAGTTGTAGTTGCAATATTTGCTTTTGTAAGTTCTTATATTGTATTATTTATAATCAATAAGATATTTACACTGACAGCTGATGACAATACTCAGCTTGAAGGTTTAGATGTAAATGAGTGTGGACTAGAAGCATACCCAGAGTTCAAACGAGCATTTTAAAATGCAAGGAGTATGGCATCTTTTTGCCACTCTCTGCGTTGTCGATAAAATTTAACATAGTCACATACTGAAGTATGCTCCCATATTAAATTTTTTCTCCGCCTTGATATTGACAAAAATATACCACACTCCTTGCATTTTGGAGTTTGATTATTTTTGTTTTGAAGATTAGAAAATATATATTATAAAATAGGAAAAAAATATGAAAAGAATTGAAGCGATTATTAAACCATTTAAACTTGAAGATGTAAAGGATGCTTTAACTGAAGCTGGTATTACAGGGATGACTGTATCTGATGTAAAGGGTTATGGAAGACAGCAAGGTCACTCTGAGCTTTATAGAGGGGCTGAATATATTGTTGATTTTTTACCAAAAATTAAACTTGATTTA
>DAOVXU010000116.1 GCA_030635995.1 Arcobacter sp.
TTGGATAGTTTTACCTAAGTAACCACCCTCTCTTTCTCTTTTTATAACTGAACTATAAACTTGACCAGTTGTAAAGTTATTCATCTTCCCTAGAGTTTTATCGATAAATCTTTCATAGTGTCCAAGGTCTAAATCTGTTTCAGCACCATCTGCTGTTACATAAACTTCACCATGTTCTAAAGGGGACATTGTCCCTGGATCTACATTTAAATAAGGGTCAATTTTAAGCATACTTACATCGTATCCACTTTGTTTAAGAAGTGCAGCAATACTTGCACTTGTGATACCTTTTCCTAAACTACTTAAAACTCCACCTGTTACGAAGATATATTTTGTCATCTTATAAATCCCTTTTTATATGCTTATTAATTTTGGATTGTATCAAATGTTCCCATAAAAAGGGATAAAAGAATTTATTTTGATTTAGGGATAGATTTTTCTATATCGTAAAGTTCATATCTAATATATTTGAAATTTTCACTATCTTTTGTTGAGATAAGTTTGGTAAACTCTTCTAGCACCCTTGAGCTCTCCTGAGCTCTTTTAAAATTTGCAATAAGTATTGAAGTTAAATCAGCTCTAGTTTGTTCACTTGTAGTTGAAGTTTTTAAGACATCATTTTTAATATCACGAGAGTTTATCAATTGATCATATAGATCCACTCTAGCTTTATGTCTTAATGCTTTTAGTCTTTTTGAAGTTGTTTTGTCATCAAGAACATATCGAAATATATCCTCAACAACTCTAATCCCTTCTGCTAATCTATTTAGATTAGCATCGATTAGTCTTAAGTGTTTAGTCGTCACTTCTGTTAAATGCAGCTAATATTTGGAGTAATGATACAAATAGATTTAAAAAGTCAATATAAAGTGCAATTGCAGCTTCAATTGGTGTAGAAAATCCACCTTTAATAATTTGCTGAGTATCATATAAAATAAATGCTGAAAATACTAAAGCACCAACCATTGCAATACCAAGTTGTAATAATGACGAACCGATAAAGATATTTGAAACTGAACCAACTATTAAGATAATAACAGCGATCAATAACATTTTACCCATACCAGAAAAATCTCTTTTAGTTGTCATTGCAAACATAGAGATTCCACCAAATGCAACTGAAGTCATTAAAAATGCTTGTGCAACAATTCCAGCACCACCTGGCATATTAAATACAGAACTTAAAAGTGGAGTAAGTGTAAGACCACTAATAAAAGTAAATCCAAATAATACAGCTAAGTTAATCCCTGGTTTATCTTTAACAGCATAAAGTCCAAAAAGTAAAGCGAATTCCAAGATTACAAGTCCCCAGTACCAACTAGCTATCATAGAAGCCATACCAAGTCCAACATAAGCACCAACGGTTGCCGCCATAAGTGAAGAAGCAAATAATTGATAAGTTGCTCTTAAAAATCCAATTAAATTTTCTGGCTTAGTTTGTGTTTGCTCATAACTTGAATAGGTTTCTTCTTTTGAATTACTATCTCCTAGATATTCTCTATTGTACATATTTATCCTTTTTTTTATAATTACAGTTAAAATAGTAGCAAAAATACTTAAACATCCCTTTAAATTTTATAATTAAATTTATAATTTTGTATCAAATTTGGGTAGAAAGATTATAAAAGTATTATTTTATCAATTTTATAGTAGAATAATACCTTAAAATTATACAAGGTATTAAAAAATGAGTTTAAAAGAAAATGTTTCATTTATAAAAGAGGAAATCTCAACACAAGAAAAGTTTTTTGAGAATTTTTTCAAAATAGAGAAATTATATAAAAAATATAAGATTGCACTATTTGGTGTTTTGGCACTTGGTATTGGTCTATTTATAGTAACTTCACTAAATAGTTATCTAAATGATCAAAATACTATAAAAGCAAATAGAGCATATAGTAAAGTTTTGCAAACACCTACAGATAAAGTAAATTTAGCAATATTAAAAGATTCAAATCAAAAACTTTTTGAAATTGCTAGTTATCAAACTTCAACTGATAAGACAGCTAATAACAATATAGTATTTATTAAAGAGATCACTTTATATAATAAAGCGATTAAAGAAAATGATATTAAAGGATTAAATGCTTTAATTCTCAACCCTGATTTTGTACTTAAAGATTTTGCACTTTTTAATAAAGCATTAATTTTATCAGACAAAGGTGATTATTTAACAGCTAAAGAGACTTTAAAAATCATCTCTGAAAAATCACAAGTAACACCTTTAGCAGATATGTTAAGACATTATTTATTGACTAAATAAGTATAGCTTTTATGAAAATAATTTTTTTAGTATTATTAGTAACTCTATTTTTTAATGGGTGTTCGTCTAAACAATATTATGAACCTACTGAAATTAGTAGTGGTTTTGATGCTAAAATTATTGATACGCCCTCTTTTATATCTACAATAAATGCTAATGGGGCAACCTTAGATAATGATATGTTTATTGATAAAATTGGAATATTTAAAAAGCAATTACCAATAGGATATTCATTTATAAATAATACTCAAAGTGGTGTTGTTGCAAGTAATAAAACAAAAGAGTTACTTTTTTTAGATACAAATGAAACAATAAAATTCAAATCTAATGTTATATCAGCATCTACAAAAGGAGATTTGATTGCTCTTTTATTTTCAAACAATTCAATTGGAATTTATGATAAAAAATTAAAACAATTTAAACTTAAAAAGTATTTTAAAGCAAGTGCGTTAAATGATACTAGAATAGCTATGCCTCTATTTTTGGATAAAATTATTTTAATTCCTACTTTAAGTGGAAAAGTTATAGTTTTGGATAGTAAAAGTTTTAAAATATTAAGAACATTAACGGTAGATCCTCAAAATGAAGTTAAAAATATCATTATCCTTGAAACGATAAATGATACTATGATAGCAGGAAGTCCTAATAAAATTGTATCTATTTGGGATGGGAATTTATATACTAAAGAATTTTTTATCCAAAGTTATATTATTAGTGATGATTTTATATATATCGCTTCACTTGATGGAACAATTTATAAACTTGATTTAAAATTAAATATTATAAAAAAGAAAAAAATCAAATTTGCAAAATTTCAAGCTTTAGCTATAGGTGAATATTTATATGCTGTAGAATCACAAGGATATATAGTAAGATTGTCAAAAGATTTTGAAAAAATAACCACATATAGTTTCCCTTTTGAAGAGGATGAAAAAATATTTGTGAATAAAAATAAAATATATATTGAAAATAGATTAATAATAGTAAAATGATAAAAGAGATTACAACTTTTTTAAACTCTAAAGATTATCTTTTTAGTTCGTTTAAAAAAGTAGAACCAAAAGAGATAAATTCTCGAAAAAAAATTGAGATATATAGTGGAGTAGATATTAAAAAACATTTTATATCTATATTTATTATAGACCAAAAATCAAGATTTTTTATTAAAAATGCAAAAGAGATAATTGAGTTAAAAGATAGATTAAGACTAAAAGAGGATCATAATTTTAAAAAGAATATTTTTATTATTAAATCAGAAGTTTGCTCTAAAGCTATATCTCATTTTAAAGAGAATAAATGGATAGTTTACAATGATTTTATGTGATATTGGAAATTCTACTTACCATTTTTTAAAAGGTCAAAAAGATTTTAAAGTTGATCTAAATTCTGATTTAAGAAATTTAAGACTTAATGATAAAATATATTTTATAAGTGTAAATGAGAAAGCTACCATAAAACTTCTAAAAGCTTTTCCAGATGCTATAAATTTAAATAATAGATTTAAGATAAAAACAAAATACTCTTCAACGCTGGGTATCGATAGAATTGTAGCTTCAAATTCTATTAAAAATAGTGTTGTTGTAGATTTTGGTAGTGCAATAACACTTGATATTATAAAAAATAAAAAACATCTTGGTGGATTTATAATGCCAGGAATTGATATACTGAAAAGTAATTATCCTAAAATATCACCAAAACTTGCATTTGATTTTGTAACTAATACAAATTTAGATAAAATTCCATTAAATACAAATGAGGCTATAAATTATGCCATTATAAGTATGGTGGTGTTACCAATAAAAAATATACAAGATAAGTATAATTTAGAAATAATATTTACAGGGCAAAATAGTAAATTGGTTTTAAAATATTTTAAAAACTATAAATTTAAACCGAACCTTATATTTAATAATATGAGAAAAATAGTAAAGGGATTAAAATGATAACAATAGCACTACCAAAAGGTAGAATAGCAGAACAAACACTAGAAAAATTTGAAAAAGCTTTTGGGGAAAAATTTGTTTTTGAAGATAGAAAACTTATTTTACAAAAAGCTGGATTTACATTTTTAAATGTTAGAAATCAAGATGTACCAACTTATGTAATGTATGGAAGTGCAGATTTAGGTGTAGTTGGTCTTGATGTACTTGAAGAGAAAGAATATGATCTTGTTACGCTACTTGATTTAGAGATAGGAAAATGTAAAGTTGCAATTGGTCTTAAAAAAGGTGATGAGATAGATTGGAGTAGAAGCTCTATAAAAGTAGCTACAAAACATACAACAATAGCTAGAAAATTTTTTGAATCTAAAGCTATGGCAGTTGAACTAGTAAAACTTTATGGTTCAATTGAACTTGCACCCTTAGTTGGACTTGCTGATTGTATTGTTGATATTGTTGAAACTGGAGAAACTATGAAACAAAATGGTTTAGTAGTAGGGGATACAATTATGGAATCATCTGTTAAATTAATTTGTAATAAAAACTCTTTTTATTCTAAAAAAGAGGAAATATTAAATATAAAAGAGAAAATTGAACGCACTTAATCTTTACTCAAATATTGAGCAATATTTTGATTTTAGTGAAGATTTAAAAGAACTTTATGCAACATATGAAGAGATAATTGAGGAGATAGAACCAACATCATTGATAGATATTGGTTGTGGTCAAGGTGATTTTTTAGTTCAATTGCAAACATCAAATATCAAAACTTTTGGGATCGATTTAAGTAGCGAACAGATAAAAGTTTGTCAAGCAAAAAATCTAAATACAGAATCTATAGATATATCAGATGTAAAAGATAAATACTCATGTGCTACGGCAATTTTTGATGTGCTTAATTATCTTGATGATAATGGACTTAAAAACTTTATACAATCAACTTATGATGCTTTAGAGGATGATGGATACTTTATCTTTGATGTAAATACTTTATTTGGATTTGAAGAGGTTGCACAAGGAAGTTTAAATATCAATTTAGATGATAAGTTTATATCTATTGATGCTTGTTTTGAAGATGAAAAGTTAATTACAAATATTATATTGTTTCAAAAGAATTTGGATGGTTTATATTCTAAAGAGGAGGGGGTTATTCCTCAATATTTTCATTCAAAAGATAAGTTGATAGATTTATTAAAAGAGATGGGTTTTTATACTTATAAAATTGTACATTTTAATCTTCATATAGATGAGGAAGCAGATAAATATATATTTATTTGTAAAAAAGTGGTTTTATAATTTTAGCTAGAGTATAACTATTCTATTTTAGACTTTTGTTTATGTGCTTGTTTTATCACTGAACTTACCCCTCTTTCCTTTTTCTTTTATAAGAAAAACGAAACCAAAAAAAAATCGGCACAAGAGATGATGTTTTTGGGGAGATTTTTTTCTCTCCACTAAAAATGCAAAA
>DAOVXU010000196.1 GCA_030635995.1 Arcobacter sp.
ATCCCTAGACAACTTTTTGAGGTTGCTATTCAAGCTAGTATTGGTAAAGATATTATTGCTCGTGAAACAGTTAAGAGTACAGGTAAGAATGTTACTGCTAAGTGTTATGGTGGGGATATATCGAGAAAGAGAAAGTTGCTTGATAAGCAAAAAGCAGGTAAGAAAAGAATGAAGTCAATAGGAAAAGTAAACGTCCCCCAAGAAGCATTCATGGCGGTTTTAAAATTAGATTAAATTCTTTTGAGCAACTTCTGCGTTGTCAGTAAAAATTAAAGTAGTCACTTACTAATGTAAGCTCCCACTTTAATTTTTCCTTCCGCCTTGAATTTATCTCAAAATAATTTATCTAATTTCAAAACCTATATTTAATTTAAAACTATTCAAAAATCAATAAAAGAAAATCATATGTACAATTCAATTAAACAATTCGTAGAGAGTAATAACTTTCAAAATTTTATCGTAGGGCTAATAGTTCTAAATGGTATAACTATGGGGCTTGAGACTTCTAAAAGTATTATGGCTGATTTTGGTATATATTTACATCTTTTTGATGTTTTTGTTATCTCTATCTTTACTGTTGAGATAGTATTGCGAATATATGTCAATCGGTTATCATTTTTTAAAGATGGTTGGAGTTTGTTTGATTTTTTTATTGTTGGAATATCTTTAGTTCCTTCTAGTGCTGGGTTTGAGATACTTCGAGTTCTTCGAGTGTTAAGGCTATTTAGACTTATTACTGTTATTCCTCAAATGAGAAAGATTGTATTGGCACTTGTAAGTGTAATCCCAGGAATGGCTTCTATTGGTGGGCTTTTAACTCTTTTATTTTATATTTTTGCAATTATGTCTGTTCAACTTTTTGGAGAGGCATTTCCTCAGTGGTTTGGGACACTTGGGGATTCTTTTTATACTCTATTTCAAATTATGACACTTGAATCTTGGTCTATGGGTATTGCTCGTCCTATTATGGAAGTATATCCATCTGCTTGGATGTTTTTTGTACCTTTTATCTTTATAGTTACATTTATAATGATAAATCTAATTATTGCAGTTGTCGTTGATGCTATGAATGAATTAAAAGATGAAGATGAATTAGAGGAACATATAGTAGATGAGATTTATACAAGCGAAGATCATACAAAAGTAGAATTAGGAAAATTAAGAGTTGAGATAAAAGAGCTTAAAGAACTAATAAAAGGAATCTCTAAAAATTGAAATCTATCAAAAAATAAAATAAATTTTATAATTTAATAGTAAAAGTAGCTCCGATTTTATCAGATATAATATCAATCTTTCCATGCATACTCTCTTCAACAAGCATCTTTGCCATATAAAGACCCAATCCTGTACCTTCGTTTTTAAACTTAGTTGTAAAGTATGGTTCAAATATTTTATCACAATTCTCTTTTTTTATACCTAGTCCATTGTCAATTATTTCTAATATTAAATTTTTGTCATTTATTGAGATATTTATATTTATCTTTGGATTTAAAATATTTTTTGAGTTAAAATTATCAATAGCATTATTTAGAACGATAAGTAATACTTGTATAAGTTCATTTTCAAATGTTTTAAATATAATTTTTTTATTGGAATTTATTTTTACTTCTATATTTGATAGTCTTTCTGCTAAAAGTTTAATAGTTTTATTTATTGTATTAACAATATTACAATCTTGCATATTTTTATTAGGATTAAAAAAATCAGTAAAGTCTTCAATCGTTTGTGACATATAAGCTATATTAGTTTGTGAAGATTCTATTTTCTTTTTAATAAATTTTTTATCAATATCATCATCCTCTAAAATACTATCAATTACTTCTAAACTTAAATTTACTCTATTTATTGGTTGTCTCCATTGATGTGCTATATTACCAAGCATCTCACCCATTGAAGCTAATTTTGATTGCTGAAATAGGAGTTTATCTTTATGTCTGTTATTTTCAATATGATCTTCTATTGTTCCAATCATAGTGTTGAAATCTTTTGATAAAATACCTATCTCATCAGTAGAATTATTTTTTGAACGAACAGTATAATCTCCTTTTATAGCCAGATTTACCATATTTGATAGTGATAAAATAGGCTTTAATAATTTTCTAAAGAATATTACACTAATAATTATAGATAAAAATAGAATAAATAGTCCAATATATTTAATTTTATTTTGTAAAGTATTTGATGATTTTTTAATCTCAGTATTATTTACTGAAGCTACTATATATAAATCTAAACTAGGAAGATACTCTATCCAATAAATTTTATTATTTTTATATATTAATTCTTTTGTAGTTTTACTTATTTTAATTAGTTTTTCAGATAACTCTTTATCAGATAAACTTTTGCCTATTAAGGTATCGTTTGGATGGACAATTATTTTACCATTTTTATCAAAAATATAAATATAGCCTGTTTTGGCTATCTTTGTATTTTTAATAATACTTTTTAACTGTAAAAATAATTCTGCTTTTCTTTTTTTTAATGTTTCATCAATTTCATTGATAAATACTCCTGTTGCAAGTAGCATATTCCATTTAGGAAAGTTTCTTATATAAGAGAGTTTTTCACAAGATTTATCTTTACTTTCATATGCTCTATAATACCAAAAGCTAAGAAACCCTTCCCCTTTGGTTAATGCAATTTCTACCATATCATTAATAGAATAGTTACCTTTTATATCAGTATTTTTTGATGCATCTATACCTTGTGCATAGATATGGGCTATAATAACACTATTGTAATCAATCAGGCTAAAATTTCTTTTCTTCTTTTCATCTCCCATTTTTACTATCATCTTTATCACTTCATCTTTTAACTCTTGGCTTGTACCTTTTTTTCCTATTTGATTATATTTTGCATCTATATAGTTCCATACAATATTTGACTTTTGTTTTAACTCATCTTTATGTCTATTTAATGAATTAATCTTATAGGTTTCTAAATCTTTCATTGTTGATTGTGAAAGGAGGGTGATTTTACTTAAAACTTCAAGTGCTACTTTTTTTTCAAGAGATTGAATAGTATTATCTATTTTAGGTAGAGCAAAAATACCTATCAATAAAATATAGCCAATAAATAAATAATTCCATATATGCTAAAAACAAATCTCAATTTAGAGTCAGAAGTAACGAATCTCAGTCAATATTCAAAAGTAAACAATGCAACGATGACAATCTCGGAAAAATGAAAGAATTCTTTGTACACATCA
>DAOVXU010000204.1 GCA_030635995.1 Arcobacter sp.
ATGCTTCAATTAGAGAGCTAAGCAAAAGAATAGATATCATTATTGGTAATATTTTCATAAAGACACCTGTTTCACCTGTCATAAGTAAAATTGGTAAAAACGCAAATATTGTTGTGGCAGTTGCCGTTAAAACAGCTGGATACATCTCCACTGCTCCATCAACAGCTGCACTCATTTTATCTTTCCCCATCTCAAGATGTCGATATATATTTTCACCAACTACAATAGCCTCATCTACAAGCATACCAAGAGCAAGTAATGCACCAAGTAGAGATAACATATTTAAACTATACCCCATCTGTTGAGCTGCAATTAGACCTATCATAAAACTTGTAGGTATACCAACAGCAACTACAAAAGCTATCCTTGCATTTATAAAGAAAAATAGAGCAACTGAAAGTAAAATAATACCAAATATAATATTTGAAACAACAGTATTAAGTCTATTTTTTATCCAGATAGAAGTATCTGTATAAGTATCAAATTTTATATCTTTATATTTTAATTGTTCTTCTTTTAATATATTTTTAATATCTTTTACTAAAGCTATACTATCGCCAGTTGAACCTTTATTTATCCCTATTGATATATTTGGTTTCCCATTAAAATGTGAAATATTATTTACATCTGCAAGGGTATAAGATATATTAGCAATATCTTTTAAATATATCTGTTTATCCCCAACTTTTATAATATTGTGTTTTAATTTTTCTAAATCTTTTTCACCATTTTGACTACTTAGATAATAGTGTGTTCCAATATCTTTTATAATTCCAGCAGGGAAAATTGAACTCATTTGAGTAATCACATTTATCACAGCAGATTTATCTAGTCCATAAGCATCTATTTTACTCTCATCAAATGTTATAAGTAACTCTTTATCACTATCTCCCCAAATTGTAATACTACTTAAATCTCCAAAGTGCGTTAGTTTATCTTTAATAGTTGTAGCTACTTCTAGTAACTCTTCATTTGTTTTTTCACCATAAATAGCAACTGTAATTAAAGGAAAAGATTGAACTATCTCTTTTACTATTGGCTCTTCCATATCACTTGGTAAATCTGATTTTGCTTTTGAAACTACATCTTTTACATCATCAATTACTTCTGAAACTTTATATCCATCTTTTAGTTCAACTTTTATATTAAAATAGCCAGATTTTACAATAGTAGATATTTTTCCTGCCTCATTAATGGTAGCTAAATCATCTTCTATCTTAGCTACAGCCATAAGGTCAAGCATATCACTACTAGCTCCTGCATATGTACCTGTAATAGAAATAGCATCCATAGCAGATGGTGGAAATATCTCTTTAGGTATCTTCATATATGAAAAAACTGTTAATATAAATACAAATAGCAATAATATATAGTTTAATATAGGTTTTTCTAATCCAAATTTTATAATATCTTTTATCATTACTTTACTTTCTTTTCATTCCATAATTTTTGCATACTTTTATCCATAAATGTCCAAGCAACTATCCTTGTAAGTTTTTGACCTTGTTGCATCTCTATGGTTTTTATCTCAAATGGATTTATATTTTCTAACTCTTTATATATAGCGGATAAATTCTCTTTTTTAGATACCAATGTTGTAAACCATAAACAATTTGATTTAAACTCTGCACTTTCATTTATCATTCTTTTTATAAAAGATACCTCTCCACCATCACACCATAGTTCATTTTTTTGTCCACCAAAATTTAACTTTGCAGTTTTTATTTTAGATTTTGTAAGATTTTGTACTTTTCTTTTAGAGCCTGCCATCGCCTCTTTTTTTGAAGAATGAAAAGGTGGATTGCAAATAGTAAAATCAAATTTATCATTTTCATTTATAATATTTTTAAATATATTATTTTTATCTGTTTGAAGAATACATTTGATTTTATTATTTAAAGATATATTATTATTCACAATATTTGATGCAGATTCTATGGATACTTTCTCTATATCACTAGCAACAAAATCCCATCCATAACTACTAGCACCTATTATTGGATAGATACAATTAGCCCCTACTCCTATATCAAGAGCTTTTATAGAACTCCCTTTTGGTATATCTCCATCATTTGACAAAGCTAAAATATCTGCAATATAATGTATATAATCAGCTCGTCCAGGAATAGGAGGGCAAAGATAATTTTTAGGTATCTGCCAAAAATTTAAACCATAGAAGTGTATTAATAAGGCTTTATTTAGTGTAAGAACTGCATCTTGATTTGAGAAGTCTATCGATAAATTATCATATTTATTTAAAGTTAGATACTCTTTTAAAGTTGGTTCACTTAAAATCAACTCTTCAAAGTTATACATACCATTATGTAAATTTCTCTTATGAAGAGTTTTTTGAATCACTTTTTCTTGCATAAATTAATATTATTTAGCTTCTACTGATATATAAAAATTTGTTTTACTAGCTTCCCTATCAAAAAGTTTAGAATCTTTAGATGTATATCTAGAAATTATTGCTCTAGCTTTTATAAATGATGTTGTATTTTCAATCAAATCCACTTTATCATTTGGTGTTAGTATAGTTTTATCATGAGTTTTTTTAAATCTTGAAGCACGATGTGAATCTGTAAAAGAGTACTTAAATACATCAATATCTCTTTTTACATCAATTGTAGCTTTTTTATTTATATCCTCAAATCTTAAAATTCTATTTCCATTTGAAGATATTTTCATAGTAATTGCTGTTTCTATATCTGATGTATTTTCTATTATTACATACTCTTTTTCATTTATACTTATAATATCTTCACTTATAAGTTTTATCTCTCTGATTGTTGTTTTCTTACCTTTTGCCATAATTTTCCTTTTGTGCTTATTTGCCTTTTGCTTTTTGTATTGTATTTACATAGTCATATGTAATATTTATTCGTTTCTTTTTTGGAAGTGATTTTGAAAGATTATTTATAATAGAATTAAAATCATCAAATAGATAATTTGCCATACTTCCTGGGATTGGGTTTATCTCATTTAGATAAACCTCATTGTCAATTATAAAAAAGTCACATCTTATCAATGCACCCTCAAAAGTATTGTTATAGATATTTATAA
>DAOVXU010000118.1 GCA_030635995.1 Arcobacter sp.
ATATAAAGTTTTCATCTTCTTCCTATAAAGGAATTATGACTCAACAATTCTTAAAGTTAGATTAAAATCCAAAGTGATAAAACTCTTTTGGTTCTTTTGCTTGAAACTCATATCCAAGTATTCTAGTAATTTTACTATGAAGCATAACTCTTTGAACTTGATTTGAGTGTCTTCCATATTGTAGATCTCCAATGATTGGATAACCTGCATATTGAAGATGTACTCTTATTTGATGTGTTCTTCCATTTTCAATTACAACTTTTATTTTAGATTTACTACCCTCAACCATATATGGAGATATATGTGTAATAGCAGGTTTACCAAATTTTTCATCTATCTTACTTTTTGCAGTTTTACCTTTTATTGTGTGTATTGGCATATCAATAGTTATATCTTCTACTAATTTACCCTCTACAACTGCAACATATTCTTTATATACTTTATGTTGTTTAAATTCATTAATAGCTTTTAATCTAAACTCTTCAGTTTTTGCAAGCATCATCACACCACTTGTCTCTTTATCTAATCTATTTAAAAGTACCGCTTGAGGAAACTTCTTTTCCACCTCTGATGCTACCATATATGCAGGTTTATCCACTACTAAAATCTCATCATTTTCAAATATAATTTTAGCATTTGCTACATCTTTTATCTTAAATAGAGCATATTCACTAAGTTCACCTCGTGCTACTAAAAGTTTTTTACCCTCAACTGTTACTACACCTTTATCTATAAGTTCTTTTGCTTTAGTATTTGAGATACCCTCTTGAATTGCCAATAATTTATATGCTTTTTCTTTTGCCATCATTTTGTCCTTTAATTGTTATAGCTTTAGTTGTTTCAACGATTGCCATTATTCTTTCTTTTTATTTGTTATGACTTAAATTGCTAAAGCAATATTTGCCATTCTCTTAATATCATAATAAATTGTAATCCTAATACTTCATAAACATCTGCAAGAGAAGGGTAGAAATTTTAATTTCTGGGACCCACTCTGAAGCCGTTTATGAAGTATTAGGATTACAATTTATAATTTCTTTAACTCTTTTATTATTGGTAAAATATCACCTTTTTGTCCAATTGATGCTTTTTTTAAATTTTTACTATTATTAATATACTCTTTTAACTCATCATTTTGTATTAAATAATAATTCTCAACACACTCAAAAAGTGATTTTTGATTGAATATCACTTTTCCACTTATTACAACTTTATTAAAAAATGCAGGTTCTATTGGATTGTGTCCCCCTGCTGTTTTAATAAATCCACCACCAAGGATAACTATATCACTTATTGCATAGATATTTATAAGTTCACCCATAACATCTACTAAAGTTATATCACTATTAAAATCATTTTGTTCTGAATACCTATGATAAGTTGTAACACAATTTTGATATTTAGATTCTATTAATGCGTACACCTCATCAAATCGTTCTGGATGTCTTGGCACTATTATCAATCTACCTTTAGTTCTATCCCAAGAATTTAATATAAGATTCTCTTCACTATCATGTGTAGAACCTGCTGTTATAACTAATTCTTGAGGTTTTTTCAACTCTTTTGTTATTTTAGGTAATGAAGCTAATTTTATATTTCCTATCACCTCAATATTTGAAGCCCCTAACTCGATAAGTCTTTGTTTATCAATATCACTTTGTGCAAATATCTTATTCACATTTTTAAATAGTTGCTTATAAAAAAATCTATACTTTTTATAAGTTGCATACGATTTATCATTTATCCGAGCATTTATAAGAAATGTTTTAGCACCTTTTCTTGAAGCAACTAAAAACAACATATACCAAAGTTCAGCTTCCATTACTACTAAAGCTTTTTGTTTAGTTATCCAAAATGGTAAAAATATCTCAAAAGGTAAATATCGCACATTTTGTACCATATTTTTTCCCTGCTCAAATCCAGTATTTGTGATAACTGTTAAATTAATCTCATCATTATCAAACTCATCAAAAATAGGCTTTAAAGCTTTTGTTTCACCCATAGAGCAACTATGAAACCATATTTTATTTTGAGGTAATTTGGGATTATCTTTTAGAAAAAATTTAGCAGGTATCGCTTGAGAATATTTTTTAGTTCTACTTTTAAAAAGTAAATAAGGGATAGCTAATATATATATTATAGTAGCTAGAATAAAATATATATATTTAAACAATGTATCCCTTTATAATTCACCTAAAATCAAGGTAAAAAGTTCAGAAGTGCATGAGATTTTACTATAAAAATTTGAAGGTGTACTTTAGTACATCAATGATTTTTATAGTGAAAGATTATGTGCTTCTGGACTTTTATTCTTGAATTTTATAGATTATTCTTCCACAATGCGGACAAGTACTAATCTCATCTGATGCTAAGAACTCTCTATAAACTCTATCTGATAGTTTCATATGACAACCATAACACGCTTGATTTTTAATTTCAACCACTGCTGTTTCATTTGCCCATCTTTTAATTTTTTCATAAAATGTTAAAACTTTTTGATCTATTTGTTCTATAAGTTCAGATTTATTTTTAGATATATCTGCTTTTGCCTTATCATATGAAGCAATAACTTCATCAACAGCATCTTTTATCTCTTTTACATCTTCCTCTTCAGTAGCTAATTCTTTTTTTAGCTCTTCTAACTCTGCCTCTTTTGAAGATGCAATCTCATCAAGTCTTACTATTTCATTATTTGCAAATGCAACTTGCTCTTTAGCAATCTCCTCTTCAAGTTGAAGTGCTTTTGATTCTTTTTCTGTTTTTACACTATCATATTTAGTTGTTATCTCTTCTATTCTATAAGATAATTCTTTTAAATGTAAATCATTCTTAATTCTTTTATTTTTAGAATCATCAATCTCAACGTACAATTTTTCTATTTTTGCATTCAATGAATCAACTGTTTTTAAAAATACTGCTAATTTATCGTTTTCTGCTTTTATTTTTGGTTCAAATCCTACTATACTTTTATCAAAATTTGATAATTTTACTAATTGTGCTAAATGTGCATTCAATTTATTTCCTTCTATTTATATTCAAATGGGTTTTTATTTAGCCCCATTATAGCTTGTATTTTATTTTTTTTCAAATATTTTTCCAATAAGTCGTTAACCATAGGGCTGAAATGCTTTTCACTTTCATAGTGTCCTATGTCAATTATTGAAATTTCTTGTAATTTTGCC
Organism: Arcobacter sp.; assembly: GCA_030635995.1. Lineage (GTDB taxonomy): Bacteria > Campylobacterota > Campylobacteria > Campylobacterales > Arcobacteraceae > CAIJNA01. Next base: position 3,183 of record DAOVXU010000118.1, read on the forward strand.
TCCATAGCATCATGATATTTTACATCACCTGTTAAGAAACAATCTGTTTTTATATCATTTATCAAACTCATTCCAGAGCCAGTAGTAAGTGAAATATTTTTTATAAATTTATGGCACTTTACACTTTTTGAATATTCTAAATTTAATTTCTCTTTTACTAATTTTTTTAAATCTTTAAAACTCATATTGACAACAGCCGTTAAAATAAAATCTTCACCAACTTCACAATTAAATCCAAGTACTTTTTCCATCACATATCTATTTAGATGTGATTTATCAATATTTGTATGCATAGATATAAGTTTTATATCTTTTTTAATAAGTATTTTTAAAAGCTTAGTTGAATAACTATCATCATTTATCTTCTTTAATCCACTAAATATAAGAGGATGATGTGTAATAACTAAAGAACCTTTTTTAACAGTTTTTAAAAATTGTTTATCTAAATCTAAAGAGATATAAACCTCTTCAAAACTATCTTTCATACTTCCAACTATAAGCCCACTATTATCCCACTTTTCTTGTGTAGAAAAAGGAGACAACTGATCTAAAAAGTTATAAATATCTTTTATTAACATTTAGATTCAAGCCTTTTTTCTCTATCTTCCTCTTGACTTTTATAAAGTTTTGCACATCCTAAAGATAGCTCTCTCACTTTTAAAATGTAATTTTGTCGTTCAGTTACAGAGATAGCTTTTCTTGCATCAAGTGTATTAAAACAATGTGAAGCAAACATGCATTGGTCATATGCAGGAAGTGGTAAGCCATTTTCAAGAGATAGTTTACATTCGTTGAAATGGTCATCAAAATGCCTAAATAACATATCAATATTTGCTACTTCAAAATTATACTTGCTTAGTTCAACTTCTGATTCAAAATGTATATCTTTATATGTTGTAATTCCATGTTCATTCTCATTCCAAACAATATCAAAAATATTATCTACACCTTGCAAGTACATAGCAAGTCTTTCTGTTCCATAAGTTATCTCAACGGCAACAGGGTCACAAGCTATTCCACCCACTTGTTGAAAATATGTAAATTGTGTAACCTCCATGCCATCAAGCCAAACTTCCCAACCAAGACCCCAAGCACCTAGTGTTGGAGATTCCCAATTGTCTTCTACAAATCTAATATCGTGTTTTGATAGATCAAGTCCTAAAAATTCTAAAGATTTTAAATATAAATCTTGAATATTATCAGGCGATGGTTTGATAAGTGCTTGAAATTGATAATAAGAACCTAAACGATTTGGATTTTCTCCATATCTTCCATCTGTTGGTCTTCTTGATGGTGCAACATAAGCAACACTCCAAGGCTTAGAATCTAAACTTCGAAGCATTGTAGCAGGATGAAAAGTCCCAGCACCACTAGGTATATCATAAGGTTGAAGTATATTACACCCTTGATCTGCCCAATACTCTTGTAGTTTTAATAGCATTTTTGAAAATGTAATCATAAAGTTCCTTATTTTCTATATATATGCGATTTTACCTAATACTAAATAATTATTAGATAAAATGAGAAAAATTACAATATATAAATAAGGTAAACAGATGTCAAATCAAACTCCATTAGAAATTGCACTAGCTCATTCTATGACAAAAGAAGAATACAAAACAGTATTAAATATGCTTGGTCGAGAACCTAACTACACAGAAATTGGTGTTATATCAGCTATGTGGTCAGAACATTGTTCATATAAATCATCTAAAAAATATTTAAATGGTTTCCCTACTAAAGCTCCTTGGGTTATACAAGGTCCAGGGGAAAATGCTGGTGTTATTGATATTGGTGATGGTTATGCTGCTGTATTTAAAATGGAATCACACAATCATCCCTCTTTTATAGAGCCTTATCAAGGAGCTGCAACTGGTGTTGGTGGAATTATGAGAGATGTATTTACAATGGGTGCAAGACCTGTTGCAAGTATGAATTTAATTCAATTTGCTGGAATTGATGGAGATAGTGAAACTGCTAAAAAACATAGATTTTTACTTAGAGGTGTTGTTGAAGGTATCGGTGGATATGGTAACTGTATGGGTGTTCCTACTATTGGTGGACAAACTGGTTTTGAAGAGTGTTATGCTGGAAACAATCTTGTAAATGCTTTTAATCTTGGTATTTGTAAAGCGGATGAGATTTTCCTTGGAGTTGCCGAGGGTGTTGGAAATCCTGTAATGTATGTAGGTAGTAAAACTGGACGAGATGGTTTAGGTGGTGCTGTTATGAGTTCTGCTGCATTTACTGAAGATAATGAATCAAAAAGACCAACAGTACAAGTTGGAGATCCATTTACAGAAAAACTTTTACTTGAAGCTTGTATGGAACTATTTAAAGAAGATTTAATTATTGGTATTCAAGATATGGGTGCTGCTGGACTTACATCATCATCATTTGAGATGGCTGGAAGAAGTGGTTCTGGTATGAGAATGGATTTA
>DAOVXU010000075.1 GCA_030635995.1 Arcobacter sp.
AATATCACAAAGTTCATCTTCTGTATATTTTTTAGTTAGTTCAGTTGCTATTTTCTTGGAGATACCTTTTACTATTTTTGTTAGAAAGAAAAATATCTCTTCATCTTTAAGTTCTAAAGATATAAAAGTAAATTGCACACCATATTTTTTATGTGTTTCCCAATTTCCTTTTAAAAGTATCTCTTCCCCTTCAAGTTTTGTAATATCAGTATCAAAATATTGTCCACAAACTTTTTGATTATTTTCAAGAACTGCTATACAATATTTATTTTCTTCATTTTGGTATAAAACTTTTTTTAATACACCAGTAAGATTAACTGTAGCTTGGTTAGTGTCCATCATGAAAGTTTTTTTTCCTATGTTTATCTTTTTTATAGCTTGATTTATTTTTTTCTTTATGTAAAAGATTTGCTTCTTTAAGTAGAAGTTGCTGTTCATCTTCAAATGTTTTAGAGTGTGTTTCTATCTTTTGAAGTGTTGTATTTACATACTCTTGGAGTTTTTTATGATATTCACTATCTAATCTTATAGCTTGTACTTTTTGTATCTCTTGATAATATTTTTCTATATTTATTTTAAATATCTCAAAATTAAATTGGGGATGCTTAAGAAGTGATATAGCCCTTGAGGTAAATTTTTCAAGTATCCTAATATATTTTAATCGTAAAGTTTTTTCACTTGGTGGTTGGTATTCTCTCATAAGTACAATAATATCATAATTTCTGTTATAGTAGTATCATCAATAGATATAACATATATTAAAAAGAAATTAATAAATTAAATGACAGTAGATCATTATTTTTATTTCCACTAAAAAATGATGCTGGACATTTAAGATACGAATGGTTAAAAGTTTTTAAAGATACAGATGTTAAATATAGAAAATTATATAGCTGTAGAGATACTTTCGAAACTTTAATGTTACAAGAAAATATTATTTTTATAAATGTTCTAAGTATAAATAAGTGTATCCAGATCAAAATACCAAATATATCTTACATAATATTACGTGTTCCTTACTTTATGCGTTATCATAAGAAGTAAATCTAAAAGCCTTGACAATCATATGTTATTACAATATAATTACTATACGAATAAATTATATTGGAGTATAAAATGACAATGCTAACACGAATAGGAAATTCACAAGGTATTAGAATACCAAAACCATTAATCACTCAAGCACATCTTGAAAATGTTCAAATTGATTTAGAAGTAGTAGAAAATGGTTTATTAATAAAACCAATTTTAACTTCAAGAAGAGAAAACTGGAAAGATAATATTGAAAATATTTTATTACAAAATAAAAATATAGATGATATTGCAGTAATTGATGAATTATTAAATGATAATGATTTAGAAGATTATCAATGGTAGATGATGTAATCCCGCAGGAACGAGGACAAATAAATAGATTTGATATAGTTTTAGTAAAATTAAATCCAACAGTTGGTTCAGAAATTCAAAAAACTAGACCTTGTATTATAATATCACCAAATGAGATGAATATTTTAAAAACAATTATTGTTGCTCCAATGACAAGTAAAGGATTTAATTTTATTTTTAGACCAAAAATAAAATTTGAAGATAAAAATGGTTTAGTATTATTAGATCAAATTAGGGCAGTTGATAAAGCTAGAGTAGTTAAAAAAATTGGAATAGTAGAAAAAAACAAATCAAAAGAAATATCAAAAATGCTTACTGAGATATTTGAATATTAGGATAGCAAGTGTAATTGAAATTGAGAACTCTACATTACCTCAAAATTTTAATTTGTATAATAACAACTGGCACAAATCCGGTACAGTTGAAAATTTGAAGGGCAGGAAGTCCTTAGAAATAAGGGCTGGTTGATAAAAGGTACAGCGGTAAGCTGCGTTTTGTCGTGGATAATAATTTATCTAGTTTTTAAATTACTTTAAAAATCTTGCGAGAACGGATGTTGTGAAGTTTTTACCGTGTTCTCTTGCTTTTGGTTGGGTTTACATAACTGTTAAGATTGCTCAAAACACTGGTAAGCTCTTACCTTACCGTTTCACCTTTTCCTAAATCTAACCAAGATATTAGGTAGTATACTTTCTGTTGCACTATCCCTTGGGTTGCCCCAGCCATCTTTTAGATGGAACCATACTTCACTAAAGCCCAGACTTTCCTCTTGAATTTTAATTCAAGTTATTATCTGCCGTACCTTTAATGCAATCGTAACTAAAAATAACTTATTTTTTTATAATGTCATATTCATTTGGAATAGTATATTGAAAAATATTTTTACTTAATCTGATATTTTTTTCACTATTTATAAATAATATTTCAATTTTATTTTCAATTTCATCCATATAATTTATTGAAAATAATAGATTATTCTTTAGTTTTATTGTGTATAAAATATTATTTACATCATTTTTATATAGATCTTTAGATACTTTTTGTGAATTATTTATTATATTAAATAAATTTAATTCTTTCTCCATAGTTGATAAAATCACTTGTTCTAATTCTGGTTCAACAATCATAACTTTTGTACCATCTATATATACATTTTTTTTAACAGGAGATAAATATTTCCATAAGATATTAGAATCTTCAGTTATGTAAATTTCACCCTTATATTCTATTTTATTATTTGAACTATTTGTTACTGTTTGTGTAAAATTTGATTTATATGTTGTAAATTCAAAAATTTGTCCATAAAACAGTGTTGTTGTTAATAATAATATGCTTAATACTTTCATAATTATCCTTTAGATATAATCGCTATTATAATAAAAATAAACTTTATGAGGAATAAAATATATGTTAGGAATTTTTGGAAAGATATTTGGAACAAAAAATGATAAAGAGATTAAGAAATATATAAAAAGGGTAGTATTGATAAATGCCTTGGAGTCTAAATATCAAGCGATGAGTGATGAGGAGATACAATCTGCCATAAATGATATTAAAGATTCTATTCAAAATAATGAAAAAACATTAGATGAAGTTTTAAATGAAGTGTTTGCAATAGTAAGAGAATCTAGTGTTAGAGTTTTAAAAATGCGACATTATGATGTTCAAATTATTGGTGGATTAGTTTTAAATGATTCACGAATTGCTGAGATGAAAACAGGTGAGGGTAAAACTCTTGTAGGAACATTACCTGTTGTTTTAAATGCACTTACTGGAAAAGGTGTGCATGTTGTTACTGTAAATGATTATTTGGCTTCAAGAGATGCTATTGAACTTGAACCTTTATATAATTTTCTTGGTCTTACTGTAGGTGCATTAACAGGTGATATACCAAGTGATGAACAACGAAAAGAGATATATAATTCTGATGTAGTATATGGAACAAATAATGAATTTGGATTTGATTTTTTAAGAGATAACATGGCTTATGAACTTGAAGAGAAAGTTCAAAGAGAGCATTATTTTGTAATTGTAGATGAAGTTGATTCAATTTTAATTGATGAGGCTAGAACACCTTTAATTATCTCTGGACCTACAAATCATAAAAGTGATAACTATGTAAGATCAAATGAGATTGCATTGAAACTTGAAAAAGGTGAAAGGATAGAGCCTACAAAAGCTGATGAAAAAGTTATAATGACTGGGGATTTTTATGTAGATGAGAAAAATAAATCAGTTCTTTTAACAGATGAGGGTGTTTTAAATGCTGAAAAATTATTTGAAGTTGATAATCTTTATTCTTTGGAACATGCGGGACTTTCACACCATCTTGATCAAGCTTTAAAATCAAATTTTATTTTTGAAAAAGATGTTGATTATGTGGTTCAAAACAATGAAGTTGTCATTGTTGATGAGTTTACAGGAAGATTAAGTGAAGGTAGAAGATTTAGTGATGGGTTACATCAAGCACTTGAAGCAAAAGAGGGTGTTCAAATACAAGATGAATCTCAAACATTAGCTGATATTACATTTCAAAATTATTTTAGAATGTATGAAAAATTAGCAGGTATGACAGGAACAGCACAAACTGAAGCTACTGAATTTGCTGAGATTTATGACCTTGATGTTGTATCAATTCCTACAAATGTAAAAGTACTAAGAGATGATAGAAATGACTTAATATTTAAAAGTGATAGAGAGAAATTTGATGCTGTATGCCTTAAAATAAAAGAATACAGTGAGAAAGGGCAACCTGTACTTGTGGGTACTGCTTCTATTGAAAAAAGTGAATATTTACATAAATTACTTAAAGAAAGAAAAGTACCCCATACAGTTTTAAATGCTAAACAACATGAAAAAGAGGGAAAAATTGTAGAAGATGCAGGGCTTAAAGGTGCTGTTACTATTGCTACAAATATGGCTGGTCGTGGTGTAGATATTAAACTTCCTCCTGAATGTATTGAACTTGGTGGATTAGCAATTATAGGAACTGAAAGACACGAAAGTAGAAGAATTGATAATCAGCTAAGAGGTAGAAGTGGACGACAAGGTGATGTTGGTGAATCTCAATTTTATTTAAGTCTTGAGGATAATCTTTTAAGAATATTTGGTTCTGATAAAATTGCTGGTATTATGGAAAGACTTGGGATAGAAGAGGGTGAACATATAGAATCTGGTATGGTTACAAGAGCTGTTGAAAATGCCCAAAAGAAAGTTGAAACAATGCACTTTGAAAGTAGAAAACATCTACTTGAGTATGACGATGTTGCTAATGCACAAAGAAAAGTAATCTATCAATTTAGAAGTGATCTATTAAATAAAGAGTTTAATATAGATGATAAAATAGATGATAATATTAAAGAATATACCTCTACTACAATTGCAAATGCCCAAGAGATTAGTGCTACGCCTATGATTGAAGATTTTGATTTTGATAATGTAGTGACAAAATTAAAAGAGGAATTAAATCTTGAAATATCTAAAGATGATATTGTTGCTGAAGATATGGATAATGTATCTGCTAAATTATTAACAATATTAAAAGATAGTTATAGTGCTAAAATGAGTGTAGCGGTTGAAGAGCAAAGAAAAGAGATAGAGAGAATTTTATATCTTCAAATTCTTGATAATGCTTGGAGAGAACACTTATACTCTATGGATACACTTAAAACAGGTATTGGGTTACGAGGTTATAATCAAAAAGATCCATTAGTTGAATATAAAAAAGAGAGTTATAATATGTTTATAGAGCTAATTGCTTCTATAAAATATGAGATAGTAAGAATTTTATTTACAGTTCAATTAAGAGATGAAGAAGCTGAAAAAAGAGAGCTTGAAGCTTTAAAAGCAAAGATGGAAGAATCAAATGCTCAAATTTCTACAAATAAAGAAGAAAAAAGAGTTGAAATAAAAAAGAAAATAGCTAGAAATGAACCTTGCCCTTGTGGTAGTGGTAAAAAATATAAGTTATGTTGTGGAAGAAGTGGACCTAAAAAAGGTTTATTGGCACAATAATATAAAGTTAATACCTAATAGTAGGTCTGAGAAATTTAGCACTCTGTATTGACGAGTGCTAATAAATATGGTACAATGTATATTAAAAATAATATAGGATAATAATAATGTCAAAAAGTTTATATGAAACATTACAGGTGAGTGAAAATTCAACCCCTACTGAGATAAAAAAAGCTTATAGAAGTTTAGCAAAAAAATATCATCCAGATATGAATAAAGATCCAAAAGCAGAAGAAAAATTTAAAGAGATAAATGCAGCTTACGAAGTTTTAAGTGATGAAAAGAAAAAAGCTCAATATGATATGCACGGTGATTCTATGTTTGGCGGACAAAACTTTCATGACTTTGCTCAAGGTCAAGGTGGTGGAGTTGATATTAATGATATATTAAATCAAATGTTCGGTGGTGGAGCAGGTGCAAGTGGTTTTGGTGGACAAGGTGGTTTTAGTAGTTCAGGTTTTGGACAACAACAAAGAAGGCAACAAGCACCAGATTTGGATATAAATGCAAATTTAACAATTGATTTTCAAACTGCTATTATGGGTGGTAAAAAGTCTATTACAGTTTCTAGTGAAACTTTTGATATTAAAATACCAGAAGGTATTCAAACTGGACAAAAGATAAGAGCAAAAGGTAAAGGTAGTAAAGCAAGTGGTTTCCCACAAGGAGATTTAATCCTTACACTTAATGTTGAAGATGATTATGATGAACTTTACAGTAGAGATGATGATGATTTAATTTTAAGATTTGATGTACCTTTATATAGTGCACTTTTTGGTGGTAAAATAGAGATTGAAACTTATCATAAAACTATCAATTTAAAAGTTCCACAAAATACTAAACAAAATCAAAAATTTAGAGTAAAAGATCTTGGTGCTTTAAATAGAAAAACAAAAGAGCGGGGGAATTTATATCTTTTAGCTAATATTATTTTACCAAAATTAGAAAATATGGATGATGATTTAGTTGAACAATTAAAAGAGAAATTACCTAAATCTTAATATTTTAAATTTATGGCAACTTATAAACAAATAATTAAAACCTACTCCCCTTTTTTAAAAGAGGTTACCCATATACCACAAAAAGAGGTAGAGATATTACTTCTATTTTTATTAGAGAAGAATACTATATGGTTGCACCTAAATTATAATGAAGAGTGTAAAGTGGAAGATAAACTAAAAGTTTTAGTTAAAAAAAGAGCCACAAATTATCCACTAGAGTATATTATAAAAAAAGCTAGTTTTTATGGGGAAACTTTTATCGTAAATGATGGAGTTCTTATCCCCCGTCCTGAAACTGAGATATTAGTTGAAAAAGCAGAAGTTATATTAAAAAGTATCCAAACTCCTAAAGTTGTAGAGATAGGAGTGGGTAGTGGAATAGTATCTATTATGTTAGCATTACTCATAAAAGATATAAAAATAATTGCTGTTGATATAAATTCAAAAGCTTTAGAATTGGCTAAACAAAATGCTAAAAAATTTAATGTGGAAGATAAAATAACATTTGTATTAAGTGATATTTTTACTGAAATTGATGTGAAAAATTTTGATATGTGTATCTCTAATCCCCCATATATTCAAGATAGTTTCTCTTTACCATTAAATGTAAAATATGAACCATCAACTGCCCTTTTTGGTGGAGAGATAGGGGATGAACTTCTTAAAAAAATTATAGACTCAACAGTAAAAAATAATATAAAATATTTATATTGTGAGATGGGATATGATCAAAAAATATCACTAGGAAAATATCTTGAAAAATACAATCCTAAATATGTAGAATTTTATAAAGATTATGAAAAACATGATAGAGGATTTTGTGTAGAATTTAATAAGGATGAAAATGTTAAATAATATCCTTGAGATAAAAGATTTACATAAAGCATTTGGAGATAAAAAAATTCTAAAAGGGATAAATTTAGAATTGAAAGAGGGGAAATGTACAGCAATATTTGGACTTAGTGGTGGTGGTAAATCTACTATTATTAAGCATATTGTTGGACTTCTTGCTCCCGATAAAGGTGAAATTTTATATCAAGATAAAGATATTGTTACTTTAAGTGAAAAAGAGTTAAGAGAAGTTAGAAAGAACCTTGGATTTTTATTTCAAAGTGGTGCATTATTTGACAGTATGAATGTATTTGATAATGTTGCTTTTCCTCTTGTAGAGCATACAAAACTTACAAAAGATGG
>DAOVXU010000062.1 GCA_030635995.1 Arcobacter sp.
AATCGTAGATGGTTTTAATTTATATGAGAACTTTGGAGAAAAAGGTACAGTGTTATTTTTCTATCCATTAGATTTTACATTTGTATGTCCTTCAGAAATTATTGCATTCTCTAAAAGAGTTGAAGATTTCAAAGCAAGAGGAGTAAATGTTATTGGTGTTTCTGTAGATTCACAATTTTCACACTTTGCATGGAGAGAAACTCCAGTAAATCAAGGTGGAATTGGAAGAGTAAATATGCCTTTAGTTGCAGATTTAACTAAAGAAATTTCTAAATCTTATGATGTATTACTTGATGGTGGAGTTGCACTTAGAGGTTCTTTCCTTATAGATGCTGATGGTACAATCCGACACGCAGTTATCAATGACTTACCTTTAGGAAGAAATATTGATGAGATGATTAGAATGGTAGATACAATGTTATTCACAAATGAATTTGGTGAAGTTTGTCCTGCAGGTTGGATTAAAGGTGATGATGGAATGAAAGCATCTACTGAAGGTGTTGCTGAATATTTAGCTTCACATGAAGACGCTTTATAATATTTAGCTTATAAATATTTAACAAAAAAGGTGGTTGTTAATTCAATCACCTTTTTTTATTTCAAATTTTGCTATACTTCGTTTATGAAATATTATTTACTAAAATCACTAACTAACTATCTTAACAATTTTAATCATATTAAATCTATAAAACGGGTAGATAACAACACTATTAAAATTGAATTTTCAAAAGATGATATTATATATTTTGATATGACAAAAGGTAACTCAACTGCTTTTATTAAAGATACTCACGATAAAACAAAGAAAGATTTTCAAGCACCTTTTGATGTTGTTTTAAATAAAAAATTTACAAATTCAAATATCAATAAAATATACCTTTTAAATGATGATAAGATTTTAAATATTGAAGTGGTTGCAAAATCTAGTTATAAAAAAGAACTTATTACAATTCAATTAGAATTTACTGGTAAAAATACTAATATTATTATTCTTGATGAAAATAAAACTATTTTAGAAGCATTAAGACATATAGATGAATATACCTCATCAAGAGTGGTAAAAGTTGGTCAAGTTTTAGAAAAGTTAGCAAAACCAAATTTTGAATTTGAGATAAAAGAGTGTGAAGATATAGAACAAGAGTTAAAAAATATCTATATAAAAAATGAACAAAATCAACTAACAAATATAAAAAAACAAAAAATATCTCAAATCAATAAACAACAAAAGAAAATAGAGAAAATTCTTAATAATTTAGATGATATTGAAGAGTTGGAAAAACTATCAAATAAGGCATATATAAAAGCAAATCTACTACTTAGTAATCTACACAATATCAAGCCTTACTCCTCTAGTGTAGAAATTATTGACTTTGAAGGAGATACAATAAGTTTAGATATAGATAACAGATTTCCCACAATTTCAAGTTATGCTAATTTTATCTTTAAAACTGCAAAAAAACTAAAACAAAAAGCTTCCCATCAGCATCTTGAATATGAAAACTTATCTTTAAAAATCCAATTTTACAATAGACTAATCCATCAAATAGAAGAAGCAACTTCAATAGATGAGATAGAGTTTTATATCCCTAAAAAAGACAAAAAACAAACTAAAACAAAAAAAGCCCAACCATACCAAAGCTTTTTTATAGATGGATTTAAAATTATGCTTGGTCGAGATGAGAGGGAAAATATATATCTTTTACAAAATAGCAAAGCTAGTGATTTTTGGTTTCATCTTCAAGGGCAAGTATCTTCCCATGTGATAGTTTCAAATACAAAAAAAACTATACCTGAAAATATAATTCAAGAAGCAGCAAAAATATGTGCAAAATTTTCAACTGATTCAAAAGGTGTATTTACAGTGGATTATACTCAAAGGAGAAATGTAAAAATACAATCAAAAGCAAATGTACTTTACAATCCTTATCATACATTGGTAGTTAAAATATAATATTCTTAATACTAACTTTATTTAAGCTTCCTCAAAGTATAAATACCCTATTATTCCACACAAATTAAAACGCGAAGGGGAATATAGCAAATGAAATTTACTAAAATTGTAAACAAAGCTGATATCCAAAAAGACTGGATCGTAATAGATGCTAAAGATAAAATCTTTGGTAGAATTATTACAGAAGTAGCAACAATCTTAAGAGGAAAAAATAAACCTTATTTTACTCCAAATATTGATTGTGGTGATTATGTTGTTATTATCAACGCAAGTGAAGCAAAATTTACTGGTAAGAAAATGGAATCTAAAGAATACTTCACACACTCTGGATATTTTGGATCTACAAAGACTCACAAAATGTCTACAATGTTAGAAGAAAATCCTGAAAGATTATTCAGACTAGCTACAAGAGGTATGCTTCCTAAAACAACTTTAGGTAGACATATGCTTAAAAATTTAAAAGTATATGCAGGTGCTGAACATCCTCACACTGCACAAGTTAAGGGAGATAAATAATGGCTAAAATATATGCAACAGGTAGAAGAAAAACAGCTATTGCTAAAGTATGGTTAGAAGTTGGTAAAGGTGATATGACTATAAATGGTCAAACACTTGACGCTTGGTTAGGTGGACATGAAGCTCTTAAAACTAGAGTTAGACAACCATTAGCTGTATCTAAACAATTAGAATCAGTAAATATTATTGCTCAAACATTAGGTGGTGGATATTCTGCTCAGGCTGATGCACTTAGACATGGTGTTTCAAGAGCATTAGTTGCTTATGATGCACAATTTAGAGCTATCCTTAAGCCTTATGGACTACTTACTAGAGATTCTAGAAAAGTGGAAAGAAAGAAACCAGGAAGAAGAAAAGCAAGAAGAAGCAGACAGTTCTCAAAAAGATAGTCTCTTTTTACGGAAATACTCTACTATGGAATATTATTCGAATTTCAAAACGGCAAAAAGTTTTTCTTTTTGTCGTTTTTTTTTACCCTTAATTATTTATAGTGTTTTAACAACTACACTTTATAGTTCAACTCTAAATCTTTCAATATCCTCAAATCCAAGTAGAATAAATCCTATTTTAGCCTCAGATAGTTCAAGTAGCGAGATTAGTGGTTGGATATTTAATGGACTATTCAAGTACGATAAAGATGGTAAGGTTGTAGTTGATTTAGCCTCATCTTATAAATTTATCACACCAAAACATCTAAAAATAAAATTAAGAAAAAATATAAAATGGAGCGATGGAGTTCAATTCACAACGAATGATATAATTTTTACATTTAATACTATTTACAATCCAAAAATTTTTACTACTATAAAAGGAAGTTTTGATAAAGTTGAGAAATTAGTAAAAATAGATGATTATACTTTAGATATATTTTACAAAGAGCCTTATTTTAAAGCTTTAGAGATATGGATGACAGGGATACTACCAAAACATCTACTTAAAGATGAAAAAGATATTATGACAAGTAAGTTTAATAAACATCCAATAGGTACTGGAAGTTATACACTAAAAGAGTTCAAACTTTCAAGTGATATAATTCTAAAAGTAAATAAAAATCATTTTGGAAAAATTCCAAAAATAGATATAATAAAATATAAATTTATACCAGATCCTACAACCTCATTTACAATGCTAAATCAAAAAAGACTAGATATGGGGAGTTTAACTCCACTTCAACTAAATAGGCAACTTAAAAGTGATTTTAAAAATAACTTTTCAATCTATGAAAGCCCAAGTTTTGGATATACATATATGGGATTAAATTTAAGAAAAAAGAAATTTAAAAATAAGAAAATAAGAGAAGCTATAAATCTAGCCATTGATAAACAACAAATAGTTGATATACTTTTTTTCTCACATGCCCAAGCGTGTAGTGGTCCATTTTTACCAAATACCTTTGCTTTTAATGATAAAATTAAAGTATCAAAACAAAATATAAAAAAGTCAATCAAGCTTTTAAAAGAGGCAGGATTTAATAAAAACAACCCTTTTAAATTTACAGTTGTAACAAATGCAAATAATAGTATAAGGATAAATGCTACACAAATTATCCAATACCAACTTCAAAAAGTTGGTATTGATATGAAAATAAGAGTTTTAGAATGGCAAGCTTTTTTAAATACTATTGTATTTCCACGAAATTTTGATGCCATAGTTTTAGGATGGGGATTATCCCTTATGCCTGATGCTCGTTCTATTTGGCATAGTAGTAGTGATAAAAAAGGTGGTTTTAATTTTGTAGGATATAACAATAATATTGTAGATAAAAATATTGAATTAGCAGAAAAAACAACCAATATAAAAATATTAGGAAAATTATACAAAGAGATATTTAAAGAGATATCTAACGATTTACCATATATCTTTCTATATATTCCAAATTCTATCACAGCTATATCAAAGGATATAAAAAATGTATCCCCCTCATTAATTGGAATAACTCACAATCAAGAAGATTGGATAAAACCTTAAAATATGGTGATTCTGATTGGACTTGAACCAACGACTTTTACAATGTCAATGTAACACTCTACCAACTGAGTTACAGAATCTTAATTATTTTTTTAAAACTTCTATCTCCGTTTCTCTAAATTTTATCACATCTTCTAGTTCTAAAATTCGTTTTTGATATTCTTTATTTTCTTTATTTATATTATTTATAATATTTGATTGTTCTATTATCTCCTCTTTAAATTTAGCTATCACAGAAGAAGATCCATTTACTTTTGATAATAACTCTTTATTTTCTTGATTTAAAGAATCAATTTTATGCCAATCTTCCTTTCTATGTTCTTTTTCATCTTCCACTTTTTGTTTTATTAACTCTTCATAATGTTTTACTTGAACTAAAAGTTTAGAACTTCTCCTTTTTTCACTCTCTAGTGTTTCAAAAACTATTTTTATATCACCACTTAAACTTAATTGAAATTCTAACTCTTTTATCTTTTTTTTAAGATCTTGTTGAGAAACTTTTCCATCTTTTATATTTTTAATAACCTTTTGCTTAAAATTTCTCTTCTCTTTTTCCTCTTCGGTAATTAAAAATCGAACAGCCATATATTCAATAACCTCTTCTCCTATCTTATCAAAGACTGGAAAAATATGAGAATTAACAAAATAAAAATCACCACATTTCTTTTTATTTTTAATTTTACCTTTCCAGACTTTTTCAGCCCTTAAAGTATTCCATAAATCATCAAATAAAATAGTTGGCATATCAGAGTGCCTAACTATCCTTTGATTTGAACCTATTAACTCATCTTTTTCATATCCAGATACTTCACAAAAGATATCATTTACAAAAGTAATATTCCCATTTAAATCTGTTTTAGACACTATTGCAACTTGATTTATAATATCTAAATATCTTTGATTTTCCAATTGTGTAGTTTTAATTATTCTATTATTCAAATGCTTTAAAGTTGCATCTTGAATTGATGCAGTAAGCTCCCTCATATCTATAGGTTTTATAGCATAATGGTGTACTTGTAATTTAATAGCATCTAAAAAATATCTAGCATCAGAATGTGCTGTTGTCAGTATAATAGGTATCTCTTTATCTAATGTTCTAATATTTTTCAACATCTCTATACCATCCATATCTGGCATATTAATATCACTAATAATCACATCAAACTCAACACCTTTTTGATGAAATAATCTAAATTTATCGAATCCATCTTGCCCATTTACAGCAACAATAACTTTTTTAAATAATTTATTGAAAATAAAAAGCATCTTCGTTCTAATCTGTTCTTCATCTTCAACATAAAGAATTGTAATTTTATTTAAAAAATTTTTATCTAGCATTATCTTATTATCCTATTTAAGTTAAAAAAGAATTCTATCATATCTTTGTTTGATATATCCAATTTTACTATTATTCTAAGAATTGCTTGTTTGACAGTTGGTTGTCTAATTGCTCCTATAATATAACCTTTAACTATCAATCTCTCTTGTATTTCTAGAACTTCTTTATTGTTATTTATAATAATTGGGAGGATTAAACTATCCATTTTTATATCTAATTTATCTTTAACTATCTTTTGGTATTCTTTAATTTGTTTTTTTAATATACCTTTATTATTGATAATATATTCCAAAGAGATTAATCCAAGTGCCGTATCAAATAAAGATAAAGCTGTACTATAAATAATAGGTTTTGCTCTATTTACAAGATATGAAACTATATGCTTTGAAGCTAAAATATATGCTCCATAACTCCCATAAGCTTTCCCTAAAGTACCCATTTTTATATGATTTTGCTCAATTTTAATATTATGATAATCATACCAACCCAACAAATTATCTCCAATCACACCAGAGCTATGTGCTTCATCAACTATTAAAATTGCATTATATCTTAAAGCTATATCGTTAAACTCTTTAGGGGCAATATCTCCCATCATAGAGTACACCCCTTCTATAGCAATTATAATTCTTTTATTTGAATATTTTGATATTTTATCTTCTAAATCAGAACAATCATTGTGTTTAAAAAATACAATTTTCCCTTGAGATAATTTTGTAGATAATACACCACTTGCATGATATTGCTCATCTATAAACAAAATATCTTTTTTTCTCACCATAGACTCTATTAAGGATATATTAGCTAAAAATCCACTTCCAACCACAATCCCATCTTCAAAACCATTAACTTCACATAATTTATCTTCAAACTGTTTATGAATAGAACTATATCCATTTACAATAATAGATGCTTTTGGAGAAGTGAACTTCTCTTTTGATACAAGCTCATACGCACTTTCAAATAGCTCTTTTTTAGAAGATAACCCAAGATAATCATTAGAAGCTAAATCAAGTAAATTATCTTCATATAATTTTCTTTCCCTAAATCTATTAGATCTCTTAATCGCTGCTAACTCATTTTTATAAAACATATTATTTATTTTCTAACGGTAACTCTATGAAAAATTTTGCTCCAACATCTGTATTTTTAGCATATATTTTACCTTTTAAACTCTCTGTTACTATTTTATAACTCATATGAAGCCCAAGACCTGTCCCTATACTTTCATGTTTTGTTGTAAAATACGGTTCAAATATTCTGGGCATAACATCAAAAGGGATACCTCCACCATTGTCCTCTATAGTTAAAATTGCATTGTTATTTTCTACATACAACTCTATATTAATATATGGTTCTTCTATATTCTTTTCTACTAAAATATCTTTTGCATTATTCATTATATTTATAATTACTTGAGCTAACTCTCCCACTATAATTGTCGCTTTTATTGGATTAGAATAATCGATATTATTGTTAAGTTCTATAAATTGACTTTTTAAATTTGGCTCTACTATATGTATTGCCTTATCAATTCTATCTTGTAGTACCACCTCAATTAACTGCTTTTCATCTTTTATAAAGTTTTTAAAAGTATCTATTGTTTCTGACAAATATTGTGCGTTATCATTTATATCATTACATGCTTTATCAAATTTTTCATCAGTAAGAAGATCATATTCTTTTTGCATCAACAATCCTGTAGCCCCAGCAGAAATTACAGTAAGAGGTTGTCTCCATTGATGTGCAATATTCCCTATCATCTCCCCTATTAAAACCATCTTTTCAGATTCAAAGATAATCTTCTCTTTTTTACTATTATCCTCTACCTCTTCTCTTATTTTCTCTTCTAAATTATCATTTAATAATTCAAATCTTTTTTTATTTGTTATATCTTGTCTTACTGAAATATACCCTATATGGTTGTTATCACTATCATATTTTCGTGATATAGTAGCCTCTACCCAATAGAATCTACCATCTTTTTTTAGATTTTTAACTTCACCCGTCCAAGTTTTACCCTTCTTTAAGGTTTCCCATAAATCTATAAATGTAAAAGCTGGCATATCTTTATGTCTAAGTATATTATGAGAATGACCAATAAGCTCATCTTTAGTATATCCAGATATTTTACAAAAAGCTTCACTCACATCTGTAATAACACCTTCCAAATTAGAGGTAGAAGAGATAACATTTTCATCTATAATCTTTTCAATATGAATTCCACTTTTTATCTCTTTATTTAATATATATAGAGAACTCGTAGCTACAACCATAGAGATAAGAGCAATTGCAAATATCACTGCAAATACATTTGCAGGTAAAAATAAACTTACCAATGTAAATGTAATACACATAGTACAAGTTGTAATAATAAACATCAATATAAACAACTTTCTACTTTTAGATTCACACATAAATAATACCTTTTAATTTAATCCATTATATTGAATTACGACTTCATCATTAGTTAAAACTTAAATTGATTTAATTCTTAAGCTTAATTATATTTTAGCTACAATTTAATATTTATAATGAATCTTTCCACCCAACACCCAAGAAAAACTCCTAAATTCAGTTGTATATCTACTATTTCTAAATTTTTTCTTTATCCTTACCCCTATTGATGTTTTACCTTAGAATTTATAAATGTTCTAAGTATGAATAAGTGTAGCCCAATCATAGTTTCATGGACCTTATAAAAATCTAGTATTAAGTTATTAAATTACAAATATGAATTTTTAAGCCATCATTTATTATATATGTACTAATATATGTACATATATAGCTAAAAAGGATTATTATGCAGACACAAACGTTTTCATATGCTAGACAAAATCTAGCAT
>DAOVXU010000070.1 GCA_030635995.1 Arcobacter sp.
AAAATTTCAATTATTCTTTCGAATGTTTCGTGATTATTAATTTCCATAAAAAAATGATCTTTTCTATTTTTTTTTAAATATGGTAACCATGAAGTATCATCTATAAAAAAGAAACCTCCAACTTTTAATTTATCATAATTGTACCATAAATGTATGTTTTTTAAATTATCTGCCCCAATAATCAAATAAATTTTTTTTATATCATATATAGATTTTAAATAATTTATAGTTTGAATAGTTGGAATTTTATCTTTTTGTTTCACTTCATAATCGCATACTTCAACTTTATTAGTTTTTTCAAATAACAAAGAGATAAGTTCTAGTCTTATTTTTGGAGATAGATAATATTCTTCTTTAAATGGATTTAAATATGTAGGAATTATAACCAATCTATCTATATTCAACTCTTTAATAGCTAAATTAACAATTTGTTCATGTCCAATATGTGGAGGATCAAAACTACCACCAAAAATTGCTATATTCATCTTTCCCCTTTAACCACAATTATAACTTATATTAGATAAAATATCTGAAATTAGTATTATATTCAAAGGATTTTTGATGGCTTTAAAAGTTGCGATAAATGGATTAGGTAGAATTGGTAGATGTGTAGCAAGAATATGTGCAGATAGAGAAGATATTGAACTAGTAGCTTGTAATGCAAGTGGTGAAGAAGATATGATTCAATATGGACTTAGATATGATTCTGTTCATGGAAATAGAAGAGATATTGAAGTTAAAGATGGATTTATCAATATTGGAAATGATAAAGCTAAATTATTTAGTCAACGAGATCCTGCTAAGTTAGACTTTGCATCACTTGGTGTAGAAGTTGTTTTAGAGTGTACAGGAGCATTTCTTACTACTGAATCTGTTCAGCCATATATCGATAATGGGATTAAAAAAGTTGTACTTTCTGCTCCTGCAAAAGATGATACAGCTACATTTGTAATGGGTGCAAATGAAGACACTTATTCTGGTCAAACAATTGTATCAAATGCTTCTTGTACTACAAATGGATTAGCTCCAGTTGCTAAGGTACTTGATGATACTTTTGGTATTCAAAATGGACTTATGACTACTATTCATAGTTATACAGGAAGTCAACTTATCCTTGATGGTAAGCACAAAAAAGATCCAAGAAAAGCAAGAGCGGGTGCAATTAACTTAATACCTACAACTACAGGTGCTGCAAAAGCTATTGCAAAAGTTTTACCACAATTATCTGGTAAAATAAATGGTCAAGCAATTAGAATACCTACTCCTAATGTTTCAATGGTAGATTTAACAGTAACTTTAAATAAAGATGTAACAGTAGAATCTGTAAATCAAGCTTTTAAAGATGCATCACAAACTAATATGCAAGGTATTTTAGGAATTGATGAGGAGCAAAGAGTAAGTTCTGATTTTAATGGTGAAGAGACTAGTACTATTGTACCTATGGATACTACACAAGTTGTAGGTAAACGAATGGTAAAAGTTCTAGCATGGTATGATAATGAGTGGGGATACTCTTGTAGACTTGTAGATATGGCTGTACATATTAGTAAATAATTAAGAATTAAGGAAATAGAATGAAACTTCAAGAGATAAATAAAATAGATATAGCTGATAAAAAAGTTTTTATTAGATGTGATTTTAATGTTCCAGTTGATGAATTTGGATCTATAACTGATGATCGACGAATCAAATCTGCACTTAATACTATAAAATATTGTTTAGATAATGATTGTGCTGTTATTATAGCTTCTCACTTTGGAAGACCAAAGAGTGGATATGAAGATAAATTTTCTTTAAAGCCTGTTGCTAAAAGACTTCATAAGCTTTTAAAAGAGGAAGTTAAACTAGCACCTAATGTTATCTGTGAAGAGACAATAGAGATGGCACAAGCACTTAAAAATGGTGAAATTATGCTACTTGAGAATATGAGATTTGAATCAGGTGAAACTAAAAATGATCCTGAACTTTCTAAAACTTTAGCTTCAATGTCAGATATATTTATAAATGATGCTTTTGGTGTATCTCATAGAGCTCATGCTTCAGTTGAGGGTATTGCACAATATTTTGATATAGAGCATAAAGCAGCTGGATTTTTATTGGCAAAAGAGATTAAATTCTTTTATCATATTATTGAAGAGCCAAAACGACCATTTGTATCTATTGTGGGTGGTTCTAAAGTTTCTGGTAAACTTGAAGCACTTTATAATCTTATTCCTAAGGTTGATAAGATTATTATTGGTGGTGGTATGGCTTTTACATTTTTAAAAGCATTAGGTCATGAAGTTGGTAATTCTTTAGTTGAAGAGGAGCTATTGGGCGAAGCTTTAAAGATTATGGATGAAGCAAAAAAACTAGGTGTTAAATTTTATCTACCTGTAGATGTAATAGCGGCAGAAGCATTTGATGCAGAAGCATTTGCAAGAGCAGTTACAGTTCAAGAGATACCAGAAAAATGGATGGGATTAGATATAGGACCTGCTTCTGCATTGTTATTTTCACAAGCGATAGAAGATGCTAAAACAATTCTTTGGAATGGACCAATGGGTGTTTATGAGATGGAAAAATTTGCAAGAGGTTCTACTAAACTTTCTCATGCAGTAGCTTCAAGTTATGCAACAACTGTTGTTGGTGGTGGAGATACTGCTGATCTTGTACGAAGAACTGGCGATGAAGATGAAATGAGTTTTATCTCTACAGGTGGTGGAGCTTCTTTAGAACTTATTGAGGGTAAAATCTTACCAGGTGTAAAAGCACTAATTATTGAAGAATAGAATCATAATAATTAGATGAGAATACTATTAAATGGTGTTGGTAGAATTGGTAAAGCAATTCTACGAATTTCCTTAGAAAATAGATCTATTGATATAGTTGCTATAAATGAATTAAACTCAAATAAGCAAAATATTACTTATTCGATAAATTATGATTCTACTTATGGAAGATTAAAAAATAAATTTATATTAAAAGATAATTTTATAGAGAATAGAAATTCTAAAATAGAGATTTTAAATTATAATTCACTTTTTGATATTGATTTTAAATCATTAGATATTGATATAGTTATAGATGCAAGTGGTGCCAAAGTGGATACAATTAAATTAAAAAAATTATTTGTTAAAGCTATATTTTTAACACATCCAAATCAAGATGCAGATATAAATGTAATATTAGGGGTAAATGGTGAAAAATTAGATTTAGATACTCACAAAGTTATCTCTACAAGTTCATGTAATGCAACAGCCTTATTGCCAATATTAAAACTTATTGATGATAATTATAATATAGAGTATGGAGATATTGTAACTGTACATCCACTTTTAAACCATCAAAAAGTACTTGATAGTGCTTGTATAGGTAGTAAAGATAGAGACATAAAGTGTAATAGTGAATTTGGAAGAAGTGCTACACAAAATATAATACCTAGTAAAACAACAACTATTGAGGCTTGTTCGTTTATAATGCCAAATATAAATTCAAATACCATATCATCTCACTCTCTAAGAGTTCCTACAGATACCGTTGGGGTGATAAATGTAACATTAATAGTAAAGAAAGATTGTTCAAAAGAACAATTCTTAGAATTATGTAAAATATATGAAAATAATCAAAAATTTGATATCTTACTTAACAATAGGGAAGCTTTAGTTTCTAGTGATTTTAAAGCAGAAACTTTTACCACAATAGTTGACCATAGATTTACAGATGTTAAGATGGATAAGATGATAAAACTTGTAATTTGGTATGACAATGAATGGGGTTATGCTTCTAAAGTTGTAGATATTATTAAGAGTTTATAACTAATACAAATATTTTTGGAGGGATAAGATGAGAGATAATTCTTTAAAAGATTTAAAAATATTATTTGTTGAGGATGAAAAAAACTTAGCAGATTTATTAAAACAAAGTATTGGAGATAACTTTTATAGTTTTTCAATAGCCCATAATGGAAAAGATGGAATTGATAAATTTAGAAAGATTTTACCCGATATAGTTATTAGTGATATTATGATACCTGAATTAAATGGTTTAGAGATGGCAAAAGAGATAAAAAAGATAGAGCCTAGTACACCTATAATTATTTTAAGTGCTTTTAGCGAAACAGATAAGTTATTAAATGCTATTGATGTGGGGGTTGTAAAATATTTTATAAAACCATTTGATCCAGATGAACTTTTGGATTATATCTCTACTCTTAGTAAAAAAATTAATAGTAAACCAATATTACTTCATGATGGATTTATTTTTAATAAAACAAAACGAAGTTTATATAAAGATGATAAATATATCCCATTGTCAAAAAGGGAAGTTACTTTTATGCTACTTTTGGTTAAAAATCTTTTGGGAGTAACAGATTTGCAAACAATTAAAACTGAACTTTGGAAAGATGAAGAGGATAGTTCAGTAAGGCTTAGAAGTTTTATAAAAAGATTTAGAATAAAAACTTCAAAAGAACTACTTCTTAATGTTAAAGGGAAAGGTTATCAGTTAGTTTTAGCTTAAACCCTTAAATTATCGCCAAATGATATTTATACTATCTATAAGAAGAGTTTTATCACAATGTTTAGAAGATTGAGTGATATTTCCAATATTTTTATCTGTATTTAAATACTCTTGTAGATAATAATTTTTATTGTAACCTCTTTTTAAAAGGTCACCAATAATTGTATTAATATCATTTTCATTTAATAGGTCATTATGAACTGTTGTTCTCACTTCAAACTCCATATCACTTTCAATTAGAAAATTTAAACTTTTACTAAATAGATCAAATTGGTTTGAATGTGTAATCTCTTGAAATTTAGATTGAGGAGCTTTATAATCAAGTGCAATATAATCTAATAAATTAAGTTCAATTAACTCTTTTATTTGATTTGGATTTGTCCCATTTGTGTCAAGTTTTATTTTAAAACCAAGTTTTTTAATCTCTTTACATATAGGGACAAGCTTATGTAGAGTTGCTTCACCACCACTTAATACTACAGCATCAAGTAGTCCCACTCTTTTTTTTAAAAAAGAAAATACCTCATCGAATGAGAATTTACCCTCTTTACTAAATACAATATCTTTATTGTAACAATAGTCACATCTCATATTACAACTAACCATCCAAACTATACAAGATAGATGATTTGGAAAGTCAAGATGGGAAAAAGGTGTTAAATCATAAACTATTTTTTTATTCAATAAACTGCAATCGTTGTTTATGTTCACCTGTTTTTCCTATATTAAAACTTTCAACTGGTCTATGGTAACCCATAACTCTAGTATAAACTATACATTTTTGTCTTTTGTCTTTTAGTTCTACCAATTTTTTTTCTCTATTTGTCATTTTATTTTCCTCCTATAAAATTATTAGGATTTATCCCAATATCTTTTGTTTTGTATTTATACTAAATCATATTCAACTAAGAACTTTTCTACACAATTCTGAGCATTTTGCATTAAAATTTTAATATCATTTTGTGTTGCATCATCTAAATGTATTCCACATACTACTAATATATCTTTTTTAATTAATGTAGATATTGCATCTGTAGCAAACTTTGATATAATTTCATCTTTATGTCCTATTTTAGAAAGAGCAGAATAAGATCCATTATCTATTAAACTTACCGATCCAATATGTTCCTTGCCACCTGTAATTATTACAAGCAAGTCATCCCCAATATCCATATACTTTAAAGTAATTTTATATTTATTTTCTCCAAATGTTATCATCTTAATCTTTTTTTTCTAAAAGTTCTTCATCACATTTAGGGCAATATTCATGCTCCCCTACAATATATCCATGCTTTGGACATACTGAAAAAAGTGGAGTGATAGTAATATATGGTAACCTATAGTTTGAGATTACATTTTTTACTAATTTTCTACAAGCTTCTGTTGAGCTTACTTGCTCTTTCATATAAAGATGAAGTACTGTTCCCCCTGTATATTTACATTGTAAATCATCTTGTAAATCAAGTGCTTTAAATGGGTCATTAGTTAAATCTACTGGTATTTGAGATGAATTTGTATAATATATATTCTCATCCATCCCTGCTTGTAAAATAGAATCCCCATATCTTTTTTTATCCTCTTTAGCAAATCTATAAGTGGTACCCTCTGCTGGTGTTGCTTCTAAGTTGTAAAGATTTCCTGTTTTTTCTTGATAATGTACCATTTTATCTCTCATGTGATTTAAAATTTCTAATGCAAACTCTTCCCCTTTAGGAGTACTTACATCATAACTATCACTAGTAAAATTTCGTATCATCTCATTTATACCATTTATACCAATGGTTGAAAAGTGATTATTAAACCCTGGTAAATATCTTTTTGTGTATGGGAAAAGACCTCTATCAAACATATCTTGAATAAATACTCTTTTCTTTTCAAGGGTAGAGGAAGCATAATCCATAAGTTGATCAATTCTTAACATTAAAGCCTCTTTATCTCCTTTATGTAAAAAACCAAGTCTAGCCATATTAAGGGTAACTACTCCAATACTTCCTGTCATCTCAGCCGAGCCAAAAAGACCCCCTCCCCTTTTTAGTAATTCCCTTAAATCAAGTTGTAATCTACAACACATACTTCTTACATGCCCTGGTTTATATGCTTCTTCATTTACGACAAGGTTACCATTGTCATCTCTTTTATACTGGCTACCAATAAAATTTTGAAAATATGATGAACCTATTTTTGCAGTATTTTCAAAAAGTAAATCAGTATTTTCCCCATACCAATCAAAATCTTCAGTAATATTTACTGTAGGTATTGGAAAAGTAAAAGGCTGACCTGTTTTATCTCCCTCAGTCATTATCTCATAATAAGCACGATTGATTAAATTCATCTCTTTTTGAAAATTACCATAAGTCATCTCTTCAAAACTTAAGCAACCTCTATCTTGCATTTCTGCCATAAGTTCAATATCATCAGTACCTCTTAAAAGATGTATTTGATTTCGAGTAGGAATTTGATCTTTTAAATCTTCAGGTACTGTCCAATCTATTGTTACATTTGTAAATGGACTTTGACCCCATCTTGCTGGAACATTAAGATTATAAATAAAACTTCTAACTGCCTTTTTTACATCTTTAAATGATAATTTATCTTTAAAAATATAAGGGGCAAGATAAGTATCAAATGATGAAAAAGCTTGTGCCCCAGCCCACTCACTTTGAAGTATCCCTAAAAAGTTTGCCATTTGCCCTAAAGCTTCTCTAAAATGTTTAGGGGCATCGCTTTCTACTCTACCTCTTACACCATTAAATCCTTCATCCAATAATGCTCTTAAACTCCACCCTGCACAATACCCAGTCAAACAATCTAAATCATGAATATGATAATCCCCATTTCTATGAGCATTACCCTCCTCTTTACTATAAATTTTATCAAGCCAATAGTTTGCTATAACTTTTCCTGCAGTATTATTAACTAATCCTGCATTTGAGTATCCTGTATTTGAATTTGCTTTTATTCTCCAATCACTACCATTGATATATTCTTCAATTGTTTGTGTAGAGTTTATATAAGTTGTATCTTCATCTAAAAAATTATCTCTTTGCATCTTGTGCATATGTCGATATAAAATAAAAGATCGCATAACATCAAAATATCTAGCTTTATAAAGTTCTTGTTCTATTGAATCTTGAATATCTTCAACTGCAACAACTCTTTTATTTTGTAATTTTTCTAAAACATTAAAAAATATTGAATTATCATAAGTTATATGCTCACTTTTAAAAGCTTTTTTAATCGCATCTTCTATTTTATAAGAGGTGAATTCTTTAAAACTACCATCTCTTTTTAAAATATTTTCAACCATAATATCTCCTCTTAACCTAAATATCATACCAAATAAAACCATAAATAGATACTTAAATAGAATAAGTTGTGCTTCATAAAGTTAAATTTTAAATCCAATCTATCAAGATAGGTTTGATTTGGTATTGTTTCGTAGTTTATAGTAATGAGTGTTAA
>DAOVXU010000212.1 GCA_030635995.1 Arcobacter sp.
AAATTATGTTGAATTATCACATAAAGGTATGTGGAGATCAAGAGAGCCATTACCTAAGTATTCAAATATATTATTAAAAGAACTACTAGTTTTAGGTGAGATGCCTAGGGGAGATGTTTCAAAATTAATAGGTAAAAAGACAACTGTTTCATCAACTTTTATAAATAAATTAATAAAAATGAATTATTTAAAATCAGATGGACCAAGGGGTAAGATAAGAATTAAATTTAATGCACATTTTGCAATGAGGTTATTTCCTGAATTAATGCCAGAAATTGATCAATTAAATATAAAGATGTAAATAGCATAATTGTAATAGATGAGATTTGTGAGAAAATAAAAGCGGTTAAAATTGAAGAAAGTGTTACCTAAAGTGTTACCTTAGTAAAAATAGTTATTGTGTTAATTTTAAATTAAGTTGTGAAACAATGATACAATAAGTGTTTGAAGTGGTGGGTCCGGTAGGATTTGAACCTACGGCCACTCGGTTATGAGCCGAGTGCTCTAACCAACTGAGCTACGGACCCTCGTAAAAAGTGTCAGCTGATTTAAGTTTGGTATTATAGCTTGTAATTTATTAATTGTCAATTAAAGATAGCTTAAATTTAAAATATTTGGTTTTGTTTAGATATAATATATTTATGAAAGAGATATATTTTATAACAGCGACCAATACAGATGTTGGAAAAACTAAGGCTTCGGAAGTATTTTTACGAAAATTTGCCAAAGATGGTAAAAGAGTAGGTTATTTGAAACCAATAGAAACTGGGGTGGATGGTACCCCTCTTGATGGTGGTTATCTTTTAAATTTGACAAAAGAATTAAATAGTTCTTTTGATGTAGATCTTAATGATGTGGTACCTTTGCAATTTAAGTTACCAGCAGCTCCTTTTGTATCATCTGGTGGGGTAGATATAGATATAAATATTATAAAAGAAAAAGTAAAATATCTTTTAAACTATTGTGATGTTTTGATTGTAGAGGGTGCTGGTGGGTTGATGGTACCTATAAATAAAGATTATTTTATGATTGATTTGATAAAAGATATAGATCCAACACAAACTATTTTAATCTCTCCATCCCATCTAGGTAGTATAAATGATACGCTACTATCACAAAATGTTTTAACTCAATATGGTATAAAATTTGATTGGTATATTAACCTTTACAAAGATATAAATGAGTTTGAAAAGATAACACTACCTTTTTATAAAGCATATTTCGATAAAATAGGATATCTACAAGATATTTAAATAACATAAGGGTTTAAATGAGATTAATTTTAACTATATTTTTAAGTTTTTTGGTTGCAAGTGCAAATCAATTTACACAACAAAATACAACAATATCAAATGTTACTAAAGATAGTGCAACTATACAAATAGGTTCACTTGAAGTTGGGCAAAGTGGAATTGTTGTACACAATTTTAAAAATGACAAATCAACTATTTTAACAAATGCAATTGTGACATCTTCAGCACAAACCTCTTCAATTATTACTTTTGAAGACTCTAAAATTTTAGAACAATCTGCAATTCCAACTACAAGTCTAAAACCTTCAAATGGGGATGTTTTTATTTTAAATCATCTTTACAATACAAGTTTATTAATTGTTCCAAATCAAGAGGCTAAGATAAAAATTAAAAAGAAATATTCTAATAATAATTTTATAGATATAGATATTTTTGCATCATTTTTAAAAATAAATGATACACCAATACCAAAAAAAGAAGATATTACAAATTTTTCTAAACATAATAATATTGGTACAGTATATATACAAGCTGAAAATCAATTACATATAGTTGATGTATTGTCATTTAAAGTTATTAAAAGTGAATCTTTAAAAGTTGATTGTAATAAAACACAATCTCCATTTTTTACAAATGTACAAGATATAAGAACCCCATTTTTTTCATGGTTTGCTAAAGAGAGAATTGATAATTATGATAAATACTACACAAATCTTATAGGGATAAATAATGATAGAAAATAAACATTTAGAGTATCTATCTACAATAGTAGGTAATGAGAATGTAAAGAGTGATAAAGCCCATATGTTAGCATATAGTTATGATGCTACACGGACTAGATTTGAGCCAGATGCAGTAGTATTTCCAAGAGATAAGTATGATGTAAGTGCAATTTTAAAGTATTGTAATGAGCAATTAATAGTGATAGTTCCAAGAGGGGCTGGAAGTGGTTTTACAGGTGGAGCATTGCCATCAAATGGTGGAATAATACTTTCTATGGAAAGATATATGAATAAGCTTATTGAGATAGATATGCCAAATATGGTAGCTGTTGTTCAACCAGGACTTGTAAATATGGACTTACAAAAAGCAGTAGAGGAGGTGGGTTTATTTTATCCACCAGATCCTGCTAGTGAAGAGTATTCAACATTGGGTGGAAATGTAAGTGAAAATGCAGGTGGTATGAGAGCTGCTAAGTATGGGATAACTAAAGATTATGTTGTTGCACTTGAAGCTGTTTTACCAAGTGGTGAGATTATTAAAGCTGGTAAGAAAACTATAAAAGATGTTGCTGGATATAATATTGCTGGAATTCTTACAGCTTCTGAGGGTACTTTAGCAATTATTACTGAGATAACTTTAAAACTTATCCCTAAGCCTAAATATAAAAAAACATATATGGGTATTTTCCCAACTGTTGATGAGGCTATGAATGCTGTATTTAAATCTTTAGCAAGTGGAGCAAGTCCAGTTGCTATGGAATTTTTAGATGCACTTGTGATTCAAGCTTTAAAAGAGAAATTAAATGTTGATCTGCCAGACTGGGCTGGAGCTATTTTAATTGGGGATGTTGATGGAAATTTAGAAGATGAACTTACTCATCAACTTGAGATTTTAGATAAATCATTTAAAGAAAATGGTGCAAAA
>DAOVXU010000119.1 GCA_030635995.1 Arcobacter sp.
TCTATATCCTAATCATCCTCTTTTACTTGAAACCTCATTTGAGCCTCTGGAAAACACCAAACAAGTGGAAAAAATGTGTTTTGGTAGAGAGGGTGCAAATATAGCAATAGTAAATGAAGATAATTCACTTGATATAAAAACAGATCGTGAGTATGAAAACTTTAAACCAATATATCAAGAGTATGTGGAGTTTCCAGAAGAGTCTAATGGAGATTATTATCAAGCAGGTGTATTTTATGCTTATGAAGCATGTGGTTTAGGATTTAGAAAAGGTGGAAAAATTTTAGACAATATGTCTAAATTTGTTGGACATATTGTAGAATAAATTTTACAGAAGTAATTCTATATAATAGTAGTCTTAAACTCCAGCTGCTTCCATAAGCTTTGCTTGATGATCTGCTATAAGTGGATCTATAATTTCGTGCATCAATCCATCATTCATAATTGCATCTAAACGGTATAAAGTTAAGTTGATTCTATGATCAGATATTCTACCTTGAGGGTAGTTGTATGTTCTAATTCTTGCACTTCTATCTCCAGAACCTACTTGTGCTTTTCTATCAGCTCCTTCAGATTCCATTCTCTCTTGCTCTTGAAGATCATAAAGTCTAGCTTTTAAAACTTTCATAGCTTTGTCTCTATTTTTATGCTGAGATTTTTGATCTTGATTTGTAACAACTAAGCCAGTAGGTATATGTGTAATTCTTATAGCACTATCTGTTGTATTTACAGATTGACCACCACATCCAGATGCTCTCATTGTATCTATTTTTAAATCTTCAGCTTTTATCTCAATCTCTACATCATCAACTTCAGGGATAATAGCAACTGTGATTGCAGATGTGTGAACTCTACCTTGTGTTTCTGTTGCAGGTACTCTTTGTACCCTATGGACACCTGATTCAAATTTCATTTTAGAATAAACAGATTCCCCACGTACCAAGAAAACCATCTCTTTATATCCACCAGCTTCAGATTCACTAGAGTTCATAATCTCAGTTTTCCAACCCTCATTTTCAGCAAATTTAATATATGTTCTAAATAGATCAGCTACAAAAAGTCCAGCTTCATCCCCACCTGCTCCAGCACGAAGTTCTATAAAAATATTTTTATCATCATTTGGATCAGTTGGAAGTAAAAGAATTTTTATCTCCTCTTCAAGTTCAGGTTTTCTTTTTTCTAACTCTTTTAATTCCTCTTTTGCAAGTTCAGCTAACTCTTCATCTGATAAAAGAAATTTATTCTCTTCAATATCTTCAATAATTTGATTATATTCCTCGGCAGCTTTTACTACTTTTGATATACCTGCTTGTTCTTTTGATAATTTGGTCATCTGTTTTATATCTGATAATACATCAGGAGAAACTAGTAGGTCATTTATCTCATTGTATCTATTAATGAATGATTGTAATTTTTCTTGTAACATTGGTAATACCTTAGCGTGAGTTATTTTATGAGTTTGTGAATATGGAAATTTTTTTGAAAAAAAGGATTTTAAATCCTTTTTTATATTAAAGTGCGTTAACTCTAACTTGTAATCTACCAACTCTTCTAGCAGCAGTTTCTTTTTTAAGAATACCTTTTGATACACAATGGTGTAAGTATTTGTTTGCAGCTTTCATTGCTTCAGTTGCTTCTTCTTTATTTGCATTTTCGATTGCATCATTTACAGATTTAACGATATTTTTGATTCTTGTTTTAAAAAATCTATTTCTTTCAGTTCTAACGATTGTTTGTCTTGCTCTTTTTGCAGCTTGTTTATGATTTGCCATTTTGGTTAATCCTCTTTTTTAATTTTGTTTTATGCAATAATTTATACCTAAAAATATAGTTTCACATAGTTTTGTTCGGAATGTTACTTAAAAATCTCTTAATATTAGCTTTAATTGCCTTATAAGTAACTATTTGATAAAATTTATATTCAATTAAACAATAATTAAATTAATAATAAAGAGTATTTTATGAAACTATTTGGAACAGATGGAGTTAGAGGAAAAGCAGGAACATTTTTAGATGCTATGACGGCATTAAAATTAGCTCAAGCAGCAGGGATATATTTTAAAGGTGCATCTTCAAAAAAAACTAAAAGAATTTTATTGGGTAAAGATACAAGAAGAAGTGGGTATATGATAGAAAATGCACTTGTAAGTGGTTTTACAAGTGTAGGTTTTGATGTTATACAAATAGGACCTATGCCAACTCCTGCAATTGCATATTTAACCGAATCTATGAGATGTGATGCTGGTATTATGCTTAGTGCATCTCATAACTCTTTTGAAGATAATGGAGTTAAATTTTTTAATTGCCGTGGTGATAAATTGAATAATGATATTGAGAAACAAATTGAAGATATATTTTTTAATGATGAATTATTAATCTCTTCACAAGTAACAGATAAAGAGATAGGAAAAGCAAAAAGAATTGATGATGTTATTGGTAGATATATTGTTTCTATTAAGAATTCATTTCCTTCACATCTTAGTTTATCAGGAGTTAGGATAGTTCTTGATTGTGCGAATGGTGCTGCATATAAAGTTGCCCCTACAATTTTTGATGAATTGGGTGCAGATGTTATAGTTGTAAATGATAAGCCAGATGGATTTAATATAAATGATGAATGTGGTGCATTACACCCTAAAAAGCTAGGTGAAATTGTTAAAGAAAGAAGAGCAGATATAGGAATTGCACTTGATGGTGATGCAGATAGGTTAGTTGTTGTAGATGAAAATGGTGTGGTTGTTGATGGTGATAAATTAATAGGTGCTTTAGCTGTATATTTGCATAAAGACAATAAATTACCATCAAATGCTTGTGTTACAACAGTTATGAGTAATATTGCTTTAGAGAATTATCTAAATGAAAATGGTATTAAACTTTATCGTGCAAATGTTGGGGATAAATATGTTCTTCAAATTATGAAAGAGAATAATATTAAATTTGGTGGAGAACAAAGTGGACATATAATTTTTACAGATGTTGCAAAAACTGGAGATGGACTAGCTTCCGCTCTTCAAGTCTTAGCAATGATGCTTCAAAGTGGGAAAAAAGCAAGTGAAGCTTTAAATCCATTTGAATTATCTCCTCAAATATTAAAAAATCTTGTAGTTGAAGAAAAAATACCATTAGAAGATATTAAAGGCTTAGAAGAATTATTAATATCTTTTAGTGAAAAAGGTTTAAGAGATCTTATTCGATATTCAGGAACTGAAAATAAAATAAGACTTCTACTTGAGGGTACAAATCAAAAAGAGGTAGAGTCATGTATGGATCAATTGGTAGTTTTTATTAAAAGTAAGCTATGTTAAAAAAGATACAAATATCATTAGTTTTATTTGTATCTTTAATTTTTATTGATCAGTATATAAAATTTATTTTTGTTAATGGTTACTATTTACATGGGGATTGTATCTCTTTAGTATTGGCATACAATAAGGGTGTTGCATTTTCTATGTTCTCTTTTTTAGAGGGCAATTTGAAATATATCCAAATAGTTATGTTACTTGGGGGAGTAGTATATTTATTTTTAAATAAACAAGTTTTTAAAGATTATTTTTTACCTATATCACTACTTTTTGCTGGTGGGGTAAGTAATATTTATGATAGATTTATCCACGAGGGTGTGGTTGATTATATCTATTGGCATTGTGGATTTGATTTTGCTATATTCAATCTTGCAGATATATTGATAAATATATCTGTTGCAATGATTCTATATATAAATTATAAACTAAGTAAATCAAGTAAAAATTGATAACATCTCTTGAGGTATTTTAGTTAATTTATCTTTAACTATAAAAGCAACGGTTATATTTGCTACAAATATTTTCATATCATCTTTATAGATTGTTTGTTCTAAAACTATTGAGGCTCTCTTAATAGTTTTAATCTCTGTTCTAACTTCAATAATATCACCAAGCTTTGCAGGTTTGATAAAATTTGCATCAAGTTTAGAAACTACAAAATAGCCATTTTCATCAAATATAATATTCTTAGAAAAAAACATCTCACTTCTAGCTCTTTCACAATATTTTATATAATTTGTATGATAAACAACACCGCCAGAATCAGTATCTTCGTAATAAACCCTAATCTTCATCCTCAACCCCTTATATAACAATGCTTTGACAGGTATCACAACCATAACGGTCACTAAAACGGTCACAAAATAAACGTAGTGCAGTTTCCTTGAAAACTTTTGAAAACTGAAAGCATTTCTTTTTTAAATATGATCTTATTGTACTAAAAATAAGCCTTATGTATTCTAATAAATTATGGAATATCTATCTTGTGTCCGTAAATACCAAAAAATATTTAACACTCTTAACAAATATATATAATAAGAAAATATAAAAACATTTATACGTGTCTTTTCACTTCTTATTAAATATAATTTAAACAAGAATGATTAGATCATTAATTAATATTATTTTGTAAAGAAGTAAAAAGATTCTCATAAAATAAAAAATTCAATAAAAATAAATTAGTTGCATAATTGTAATATATTTGGTATAATTAAAATAAAAATGCAAGGTTATTGATATGTTTAAAGATAAAATAGCAAAGTTAAGATGTTATAAAGTTTATGGTTATGAGATATTTTCTGATTCAGATAAACATAAAGCACAATCTTTAATAAGTAGAGCATCAAGAGCTGGATTGATTGTTAAATTTGGGAAAGGTAAATTTTATAAAAGAAGGAAAAGTGAAGCTAAACTTCCTGTAAGAGAATTTAATAATAATCCATCTAATAAATCAGCTTTAAGGTATGACAGTATTGTTCCAAATAGATATAGAATATTTAAACATCTATTTTGGAGTAATAGAAATGTTGCAATATCTTTAGATAATTATATTATGAGAGTATTAAGTGAAGATTTACCATCTTATATTCCATATCTTAGTTTATTTTTTGGCGATAGAAAAGTGATTGAAGTTTATCTTAACTCTAGAAATAATGGTAAGAATAGACTACCTTTAGTTGAACGATATTTAAAAATATAAAAGAGATAATATGATTAATATAAAAGGTGCGATGCCTAAAAAAACAGAAGAATTATTTTTAGAGATGAGTGAGATTGAAGCTTTGAAAGTTTTTACTCTAATTGGTGGAACTGCTTTAGCTATACATTTGAAGCATAGAACATCAGAAGATTTGGATTTTTTTATCAATAAAAATGTAATAAATAGAGAACTTCAAAGGAAAATCGATAATATTTTATCAAAATTAACTTCAAGTGGAAATAGTGTTGAAACTGATAATATAGATGAATATCAACAAGATTATAGAGTCAATGGTGTAAAAGTAACTTTTTGCATCACTTCATCATTAAATTTAAAAAATAATATTGAATCCTTTTCAAATATTGATGTAGCATCTCAAGAGTTAATCTATGCTATGAAAATGTATACAGTATTAAAATATAGAATTAAAAGCCGAGATTTTTATGATATAAAAGAGTTAATTGATAATAATTCTTCTTTTGAGCACGCATTGGATATTTTAAAAAAATACTTTCCAAAATATAATATTACAGAAAAATTAATCACTAATAGATTTTGCGTAACACAACTAAATTATGACGATGAAGGTTTTGAGACATTAGATTTAAAGAAACAAGA
>DAOVXU010000059.1 GCA_030635995.1 Arcobacter sp.
AACTTTTATCTCACCTGGGTATTGAACTTTATCCTCTATACTTTGAGCTATTGAAGTTGCTAATAATATAGATTCATCATCATTTACAAGTTTTGCATTTACAATTACTCTTATCTCTCTACCTGCATTTATTGCATATGCATTTATTACACCTTTATTCCCCATCGCAATTGTTTCAATATCTTCAACTCTTTTAAGGAAACTTTGTAAAACTTCTCTTCTTGCCCCTGGTCTTGCAGCACTTAAAGCATCAGCAGCACAAACAGCAGCACTCTCAATACTAGTTGCTTCTTCATGTCCATGATGAGCATAAATAGCATTTATAACCTCTTCAGGTTCACCTAACTTTTTACATAAATCAGCTCCAATATCTACATGGCTACCTTTCATATCATGAGTTAATGCTTTACCAATATCATGCAACAACCCTGCTCTTCTAGCTTTTATAGTATCACCACCCAATTGTGAAGCGATAAGCCCTGCTAAATATGCTACTTCAAGTGTATGAGCTAAAGCATTTTGTCCATAACTTGCTCTATATCTAAGTCGTCCCACTAATTCAGTAAGTTCTGGGTGCATTGTAGTGATACCAAGTTCAAGTAAAGTATCTTCACCCTCTTGTAAAGTACTATGCTCAAACTCTTTTTTAATCTTCGCATACATCTCTTCAATTCTAGCGGGTTGAATTCTACCATCTTCTAGCAACTCTTCAAGAGTTTTTGTAGCTATTGCTCTTCTATAAAGATTGAAACTACTAATTGTAATAGTATTTGGAATATCTCCAATTATAATATCAACCCCCATACACATCTCAAGAGCTTTTATATTTCGACCCTCTTTACCTATAATTTTACCCTTAGTTTCCTCATCAGGAAGTGGTATATTATTTGTAAGTCTTTCCGCTGCAAACTCCCCTGCATATCTTGTAACAGCATGAGATAAAATATTTTGTATCTCTTTTTGAGTATTTTTTTGTGCCACTTTATACTCTTTTCTAAAAATCGATGCGATTGTATCTCTTGAATCTTCTTTTACAAATTCAAGCATTTTATCTTTTGCTTCCTCTTTTGTAAGTCCACTTGCATTTTCTAAAACTTTTAAAACTTTTTCTAACTTTATTGTATATTCTTTCTCTTGAAATTCTAAATCTTTTGATAAAGATTCAATTTTGTTTTTTTCATTTGAGATAACTACTTTATCTTTTTTTATATGGTCCAACTCCTCTTGAATATGATGATTTACCTCTCTCTCTTTTTTTTCTATTTGAGTTCTTGCAACTCTAAACTCTTTATCAAACTCTTTTTTTGCATTTATTCTGGCATCATTTAAAAGATTTTTTGCTTCCACTTCAATAACTTTTGCTTGTGCTTTTGCTTGTTCGGTATATATCTCAAATTTTGCACTATTGATTTTTTTAGCAATTATAAAACCTACAACACTACTTAGTGCTGCAATTATAAATGCTCCTATTATTTGTTCCATAATATCTCCTTATTTGTTAAGTAGTACCAAACAATTAAACACTAGTAAAGTGGTTTTAGAATTGTCCTAGTGGTTTTTTTAAAATTTGAAGGTGTACATCGTACATCGATAATTTTAAAAGAAGCAATAGGATAATTATAAGACCATCTTAATACTATTAGCTTAAAAAAGATATTCGATTTGCAGAAGCAAACCTTCATATATTTTTCAAACTACTAGCATCAAGCTTGTCTTACTTTACTAGCGTTTAATTGTTTGGTACTACTTATAATATAATCTGCTTTTATATCATGTTTTAAGGTCAAAATATTTGTAGCTTTACACGAACAAAGTTGTGTAAATATTGTTTTTGGTCTCTTTTTCAATGAAGAAAAAAATCTATCATAAAATCCAACACCAAATCCAACTCTTCTAAAACTCTCATCATAGCCTATAATAGGTACTATTGCTAAATCTAAATTTACTTTATAACTAAAATTTGAAAAATTTGGTTCTTTTATCTTATATTTTTTGGTCTTTAAAGGTAATCTAAAAGGTACTATTTTTAAACTATCTCCAACCATATAAGGTACAAATATCTTATAATTTCTCTCTTTTCTTAGACCATTTATAAGTGGTCTAATATCAACTTCCATATCTAAAGGTAGATATAAAAGTATATTTTTTGGTTTTTCAAATTTTATTATTTTTAATATCTCATTTGAGATATATTTATCTTTTTTTAACTTTGAGGTTTTACTACAAAATTTTAACTTTTTAATACAATCTTTTCTAAAATCACTCTTAGTGATAATTTTCATTTTTTAAGCCTCGTTTGGATAAAATCCAAGTTATATTTTACCAAAAGGAAATAAAAATGAAGATTAAAAAACTTACAATATTATCAATATTAACAGTAGCATTATTCACAGGTTGTGATAAAAAAGAGGAAATCAACGAAAACATAGTTGCTCCAACAGCTAAAGTGGCTCAAGAAACTACAAAAAAAAGCCAATTACCTACATTTCATTTAACAACAACAACTGGCAAACCAATCACAATTGAAGTGACTAAAAAGAATTGGGTTTTTAAAGAATATCCAAATAAAGTTATATTATTAAACTTTTTTGCAACTTGGTGTCCACCTTGTAAAGCAGAGATACCACACTTAAATAACTTGCAAACAAAATATAACAATGATTTCCAAGTAATATCTATACTTGTAGAACAAGATAAACCAAATAGTGAAGCAAATAAATTTATAAAAGATAATAAGATTATATACCCTATTACAAATTCAAAAGAAAATTTTAAATTAGCAAATGCAGTTGGTGGAGTAAGTTCAATACCAGCAATGTTTATGTTCAATAAACAGGGTTTCGTTGTACAAAATTATGTAGGTGCAGTGCATGAAGAGGTTCTTGAAAGTGATATTAAAAAAGCAATGAAACACTAAATCAATGTTTAGTTTTTTTAAAAAAAAACCCAAAGAGGAAGAGATAATTGAAGAAAAGATAGTTGAAGCTATTGAACCTGATATTATTAAATCTAATGAAATAATTCAAGATATTATTGAAAAAAAAGAAGAGATTGTAGAGATTGAACAAGTAACAAAAGAGAAAGGTTTCTTTGCTCGTGCCTTAGAAAAAACTATAAATAACTTCACTTCAATAGTTCCTAAAAAACAAGAAAAAATCTCTTTTGATATAGTTGAAGAGTTATTAATCGAATCAGATATGGAATATGAAATAGTAGAACTTGCTATGGATGGATTGCCAGATATGGTTACAAAAGATCAACTTAGACATAGACTTATATCACTATTTGAACACGCACCTGATATAGATACTTCTAATCTACCACAACCATATGTACAACTAATTATTGGAGTAAATGGAGCAGGTAAAACTACAACTATTGCAAAACTTGCTTCTCGATATAAAAAAGCTGGCAAAAAAGTTATATTAGGAGCTGGAGATACATTTAGAGCTGCTGCAATTGAACAACTTTCTACTTGGGCAGGAAAATTAGAAGTTCCAATTATAAAAACAAAACAAGGACACGATCCTAGTGCTGTTGCATATGATACTATCCATTCAGCAGTTGCAAAAAACTTTGACCATTGTATAATAGATACAGCAGGAAGACTTCAAACTCAAACTCACTTAAATAAAGAGTTACAAAAAATCGTAAAGGTATGTAATAAAGCATATGAAGGCTCTCCTCATCAAAAATTGATGATACTAGATGGTACACAAGGAAATAGTGCAATAGCCCAAGCAAAAGCATTTAATGAGATGGTTGGAATAGATGGAATAATTGTAACAAAACTAGATGGTACAAGTAAAGGTGGAGCATTATTTTCAATATCAAACCAACTAGAACTTCCTATACTATTTGTAGGAATCGGTGAAAAAGCTGATGATTTAATAGAGTTTAATCCAGATGAATTTGTGGATGGATTACTTGATGGGATTTATTTATAAAATAACTATACTATGATTGAGCCACTCCCTTTAGCAAAAGATAAAAAAGGGTGGTTTATCATAATAGCGATACTTACTACAATTTTTCTTTTAAATATACTTTATGAATATATCAAATTTAAAGATTTTAAAGCAGAAGAGATATATACTACAAAAGCTCAAATATTAAATATCTATCCCAAAATAAACTATAAAGTTTTAAAACTTCAATCTTCCGATATAACATTTTTTACTTCTACAAAAGAAGTTTTAAATTTTAAAAAATTACAATTTATAGATATCACAATAGTAACTAAAAAAATAACTTTCATAGAGTATATAAAAGGTTTTTATGCACTTAGTTTTAATATAAATCAACTTAAAATTAAACAAACAAATATAGATAAACTATCACAAAATATATCTGCTCAACATCAAAATAAAAATATAGGGGAACTATTTAATGCTCTATTTTTTGCAATACCTGCTTCAAAAGAGATAAAAGATATTTGTGCAATTTATGGGGTATCCCATCTTATTGCTATAAGTGGTTTTCATCTTGGTGTATTATCTTTTGTATTGTATTGGATATTATATATTTTTTATACTCCAATTAAAAGAAAATATTTTCCATATAGAAATACTAAATTTGACATACTTATAATCACCTCAATATTTTTATTTTTTTATTTACTTTTTTTA
Organism: Arcobacter sp.; assembly: GCA_030635995.1. GTDB lineage: Bacteria > Campylobacterota > Campylobacteria > Campylobacterales > Arcobacteraceae > CAIJNA01. Next base: position 4,629 of record DAOVXU010000059.1, read on the forward strand.
GGATTAGTACCATCACTTTTAAGAGCATTTATTATGTTTATATTTGGTATATTTTTTCTTCGTTCTAATATAAAAATATTATCATTTCAAACTTTAGCATTAGTTGTGATGTTAATAATTGCAGTTTTCCCTAAACTATTATTTTCTTTATCATTATGGTTTAGTGTTGCTGGAGTATTTTATATATTTTTATTTTTACAATATTTTAAAAATCTCAATAAAATAGCTCAATTCTTTTTATTTAATATTTGGATATATTTAGTAATGAACCCTGTTACACATTTTTTCTTTGGAACTTTATCGATAGTACAATTATACTCTCCAATATTTACCATTGGATTTAGTTTATTTTATCCCCTTGAACTATTTTTACATATTATAAATTATGGAAATTTATTTGATAGTAATATTATCTCTTGGGTTAATTCAAATCCTACTTATAAAGATATTTTTACACCATTGTGGGTATTTATCCCTTATATTATAATTAGCTTTTTATCTATAAATTATATTAGTTGGTTTAAAGTTTTAAATATAAGTTTTGTAGTTTTTAATTTATGGTTATTTTTGAGTTAAAAAGAATTTCTTGTCTTTATCTTGCATATCAAAGAAATTTGTAATCTCTTTAAAATCATTATGTATCGCTAACATATAAATTTCATCTGAAATTGTAGCACCACCATCAAATAATGTTTTTACACCATTAATATTATTTACCGATGTTGCATAATATAGTGCCGTATAGTTAAATTTATCTTTTTGATTTATATTCTCTACTTGTTTTATAAGAAGTTTTATAAGTGTTGTGTCATCATTTTGTGCAACTTTCATAAGAGGGGTAATTCCATCTTCATCACAAAAATCAAAATTTGCCCCCTCATTTATCAACTCATATAGTTCTAGCATAAATCTATTTTATAAAACTTTCTATTATACTATTTGCAGCTTCTCTACCATCAAGTGTAGCTGTAACAGCTAAATCAGCACCTCTTACACTATCACCGCCACTATATACATTTGCTTTTGATGTTTGATAATTCTCATCTACTTTTATACCATTCCACTTATCAAGTTCAAAATTTTGCTCTTTTATAAATTGTGGTAACTCTTGATCAAATCCAAGTGCCATAATAACAATATCAGTCTCTTCTAAATAATCACTACCCTCAATTATTTCTACTCTTTGTCTTCCAGATTCATCAGCAACACTAAGTTCAGTTATCTCTAAAATAACACCTTTGTCATTGATAGATTTAGGTGATACATTAAATACAAAATCAACACCCTCTTCTATTGAGTTTTCAACCTCTTTTTTACTACCTGGCATATTTGCTTTATCTCTTCGGTAAAGACATTTAATAGATTTTGCACCCTCTCGTACAGACGTTCTAACACAATCCATAGCAGTATCTCCACCACCAATAACTACAACTCTTTTATCAGTAACATCAATATAATCTTCTACATCTTCACCAAATTGTCTTTTTTGAACTTTTGTTAAAAGATCCATAGCAAGATGAACGCTTGAATTTGTTTCACCCTCAATACCAGCCATTTTACCTTTAGTTGCACCAATTCCTATAAATACAGCATCAAACTCTTTTTCAAGCTCTGCAAAAGATTTATCTTTTCCTATTTCACAAGAGGTAGTTACAACAGCACCTGCTTCTTGCAAAAATTTTACTCTTCTATCAATTCTATGTTTATCAAGTTTAAATCCAGGGATTCCATATGTTAATAATCCACCAGTTTTATTTGCTCTTTCAAATATCTCAACATCAATTCCAGCTCGAAGCAAAAATGTAGCACAAGATAAACCAGCAGGTCCAGAACCTATAATAGCAACTTTTTTACCAATCTTATTTTTCGTAAATTTTGGTAAAAGACCATTTTCAAATCCAGTTTCAGTGATATGTGTTTCAATAGAACCAATTGTAATAGCTCCATGAGTATCATTTAAAGTACAATCACCCTCACATAAAACATCATGAGGACAAATTCTTCCAAGAATCTCTGGAAATGGTGAAGTTTCATTTGAGATATTAAAAGCCATCTCTATATCATTATCAGCTGTTTCTTTAAGCCATGCAGGGATTATATTATGCAAAGGACATTTCGTATGACAATATGGATCACCACAACCTATACATCTACTAGCTTGTTCACTAGCTTTAGAGGCATCAAATACTTCATAAACTTCACTAAAATCTTTAATTCTATCCATAACACCTCTTTTAGAAGCATTTATCCTATCAACCTTTGTAAAATTTAACATAATATCACTCTCCTAAAATTCAAAATTAAACATTCATAATTAAACATTATCTTAATCTCCCTCATCTGGATTTAGTGGCAATACTGTCATATCTTTTGGTTTTACCATCCAAAAATTTCTTATCTCTGATCTAAAATTTTCCAATAAATTTTTAGCATTAAGAGAATCAGTGTGCTCAACATAATCTTTTAATAATTTTTTTAGATAAAATCTTTCAAGTTCTGTTTCATCAGTGTCAATTCTAAGAGCTTCAATTAACTCTTGATTCATTTTGTCCATAAACTCTCTATGTTCATCATAAACAAAAGCTAATCCACCTGTCATACCTGCACCAAAGTTAAAACCAGTATTTCCTAAAATTACAACTATACCACCTGTCATATATTCACATGGAGAATCTCCAGTACCCTCTACAACTGCAATAGTTCCAGAATTTCTAACTGCAAATCTCTCACCTACTGTTGCTCGAACATATAGTTTTCCACCAGTTGCTCCATAAAGACAAGTATTTCCAGCACCAGCATATGATGAACCTTGAAGTTGTGGTTTAACTATAATTTTTCCACCACTCATACCTTTTCCAACATAATCATTTGCAACACCATCAAGATCAAGAGTAACACCCTTACTTAAAAATGTTCCAAAAGATTGTCCAGCAGTTCCAGTAAGTTTTAAAGTAACTGTATCTTCAGGAAGCCCAGCATCTCCATATCTTTTTGCAATCTCACCAGAAGAGAGAGTTCCAAAACTTCTATTTAAATTTGTTATTTCAGCTTCAAGAACTACAGGTTTTGTAGGATCTTCAACAGCTGGCATAATCTGTTTTAATAGTTCATGAGAATCTGTGTTTTTATCATAAGGGTCATTTGAAGTCACTTGACAAGTATCAATACCATCAATTCTTCTTAAGATATTTTGAAAATTAAATTTTTGTGCAAATTCATCATCTAAAACTTTTAGTAAATCACTTCTACCAACTATCTCTTCAATAGATTTATATCCTAAAGAAGCAAGTATCTCCCTAACATCTTGTGCTAAAAATTCAAAATAAGAGATAAGTCTTTCAACTGTTCCAGAAAATTTATCTCTTAAATCTTCATCTTGAGTAGCAACACCAACTGAACATTTATTTGTATGACAAATTCTTAACATTTTACAACCAAGAAGTGTAAGCGCTGCTGTACCAAATGCATATGATTCAGCACCTAGCATAGCTGCTTTTATTACATCTATACCTGTTTTAAGTCCACCATCTGTTTGAAGATGAACCATACCTCTTAAATGATTTGCTTTTAAAGCATTATGTGCTTCACTTAGTCCAAGTTCCCAAGCATTTCCAGTGTGTTTTATAGATGTTAAAGGAGCAGCTCCAGTTCCACCATCTGCACCAGAGATAATAATCTTATCAGCATAAGCTTTAGCAACACCAGCCGCAATAGTACCAACACCAATAGTTGATACAAGCTTAACAGCAATAGAAGCAGTTGGATTTATCTGTTTAAGATCAAAAATCAACTGTGCCAAATCCTCAATAGAATAAATATCATGATGAGGAGGAGGTGAAATAAGTGTAACACCCGGTGTTGTATGTCTTAATGTTGCAATCATAGGTGTAACTTTTGCCCCTGGAAGCTGTCCACCCTCACCTGGTTTTGCACCTTGAGCAAGTTTAATTTGAATCTCCTCACAATTTACTAAATAGCCAGGAGTTACACCAAATCTACCACTTGCAACTTGCTTGATTTTAGAATTTTTAAGTGTACCAAATCTTTTAGGATCTTCTCCACCCTCTCCAGAATTTGATCTAGCTCCAATTGTATTCATAGCAACTGCAATTGCTTCATGAGCTTCAATTGAAATTGAACCACAAGACATAGCCGCACTTGCAAATCTTTTAAATACTTCTTGCTTAGATTCTACATCATTTATATCTATAGCTTTTTTATCACTATTAAACTCAAAGAAATCTC